>JBEVDE010000040.1:0-5689 GCA_040514175.1 Allosphingosinicella sp.
CGCCGCGGCGTCGACGTGATCAAGATCGCCACCACCGGCGGGGTCAACAGCCGCATCGGCGCCGGTCTCGGCGCCCAGATGTTCGACGACGAGGCGAGGGCGATCGTCGAGACCGCCCGCCTCTACGGCAAGAAGGTCGCGGTCCACGCCCACGGCGCCGACGGCATCAACCTGGCGCTGGCCGCCGGCGCCGCGTCGATCGAGCACGGCACCATGCTCGACGACGAGAGCATCCGCCTGTTCAGGCGGAGCGGGGCCTATCTCGTGCCGACGCTGTCGACGGTTAACGGCTATCTGGAGCGTCTCGCCGCCGATCCCAACGCTTATTCGGCCGAGGTCCTGCCCAAGATCAAATGGCGGATCTCGATCACGGGGCAGAATGTGGCCAAGGCCTATCCGGCGGGCGTGAAGATCGCCTTCGGCACCGACGCGGGCGTGTCGAAGCACGGCCGCAACGCGGACGAGTTCGAGCTGATGGTCAAGCACGGCATGCCGCCCGCCGCGGCCATCCCGGCCGCGACGACGGGCGCCGCCGACCTGCTCGGCCTCGCCTCCGAAATCGGTTCGATCGAGCCGGGCAAGAGCGCCGACCTGATCGCCGTCCAGGGCGACCCGCTCGCGGATGTGACGGTGCTGAAGCGGGTCGGCTTCGTCATGGCTCGGGGCAAGGTGGTGAAGGACCGGCGGTAGCCGCCCATCGCCTATCGCGCCGGCTTGACGAACTTCAGGGTCATCCGGTCGCTTTCGCCGATGGCGAGGAAGCGCTCGCGGTCGACCTCCTTGCCGCGAAGGCTCGGGGGCAGCGACCAGACGCCGTTGGGATGGTCCCTGGTATCGGCCGGATTGGCGTTGATCTCGCTCTCGGCGACGAGCCGGAAGCCCGCCGCCTCGGCCAGGCGCCGCACCGTCGAGACCTTGATGTAGCCGGACGATTTCTCCCGCGCCGGATCGGCGCTCTCGGGCAGTCGATGCTCGGCGACCCCCAGGGTTCCGCCCGGCTTCAGCATCGCGAACATCTGCCGGAACGCCTCCTCGCCGAACGGCTCGTCCGGCATGATCCAATTGTGCACGTTGCGGAAGGTGAGGACGACGTCGGCCGTCCCGTCCGGGACCCTGGTGTCGCCCGCCGCGGCCGGAAAGGCGGCGAGCCGGGTCCGCCCGTAGGTCGCCTTGTCCTTCGCCATCATCGCTCGGACGCCGGCGAGCTGCCGCTCCGACCCGACCGCCCAATAGCTCCCGTTCTCGCTCAGCAGGGGCGCCAGGATCTCGCTGTACCAGCCGCCGCCCGGCCAGATCTCGACGATCGTGTCGCCGGGCTCGACCCCGAAGAAGCCGAGAGTCTCGCGCGGGTGGCGCCAGCGGTCGCGCGCCCGATTCGACTCGGTCCGGGTCGGCGCGCCGACCGCCGCGGCGATCGCGGTGTCGGCATGAAGCTCCGCCTCCGCCGCCGCGACCGCCCTGGGCGATGGCGCGCAGGCCGACGCGGCCAAGAGGCCGAGTCCGAGGGCGGCCGCGCCGAGGCGTCTTGCGATCATCATGTCTCTCCGTTGCCGCGTCTGCGCCGCGTTCATGACGGAGCCGCCCCGGACTCGCAACCCGTTCGCGACCGCCGTGGCCGCACCCCTTTTCCGGCCGGGCATGAAGCCCCATTTGGCGGCGATGGATGATCCCAGCGCCTTTTTCTGGACCGCCGCCGCCGCGGCCGCCGCGCTCGCCCTCTTCGCCGGCTGGGCCGATGCCCGCCGGGCCCGCCGCCGCGACGTCGACCGGCCCGGCTGGGTGCCGTGGCAGCCTATCCTCATCCTCGCCATGATCGCGGCCGTCGTCGGCGGAGCTCTGGCTCTGATGGTCTGACCCGGTTTCACGAAAGACGGCGCTCTTGCCTATCGCCCGGCCCGGGCGCTGAATGGCGCCGTCATTCCGCCGAGTCGGGGACGGCCCGGGCGCGGCGAGGACCGGGGAGGGGCGTATGGACCACAGAAGGATTGCCGCCGCCTTGCTGGCCGCCGGCCTGCTCGCCGGCTGCGCGAGGACCGCGCCCGGCGGCGCCCAGCCCGAGGTCGCCAAGCCCGCCGCCGAGGCTGTTCCCGAAGCGATACCGCCGCCGCCTCCGCCACCACCGCAGCCCGCGCCCGAAATCATCGTCCGTTCGCCGCCGCCGGCCACTTCCGGCCCGCCGCCGACCGCCGGCCCGCCTCGGGACGGCCCGGCCGCCCCCTCGTCCTCGCCCAATTATGCTCTCGTCCGGGTCTTCTACGGAACCAACCGGGCTCCGCTCACCGTGCCCGGTCCGGAAGGCCGCTTCGGAACCTCGCCCGGCCCGCTCAGCTACGGCGAGGTCGTGGTCAGCGTCCCAAGGGTCCACCAGCTCGGCGTGATCGAACGGTCGGGCCTGATCACCGGCCTCTTCTTCAGCCCCGATCCGAAGAAGCATTTCACCATCCGCGAGATCAAGGGCCTGAGCCGGGCCCAGCTTCTCCAGGCGGTCGCCGCCCAGGCCGCCAAGGCCGGCGGGCCGGGCCAGCGCCTGGCCCTGGTCTTCGTCCACGGCTTCAACGTCGGTTTCGACGACGCCGCTTTCCGGACCGCCCAGATGAGCTACGACATCGGCTTCAAGGGCGCCCCGCTCTTCTATTCCTGGCCCTCGCACCAGAATGTCCTGAGCTATCGGGCGGACGGCGAGCGGATCGTCCAGTCCCGGCCCCTCATCAAGCGTTTCCTGTCCGAGGTGATCGTCGGCAGCAAGGCCGACCGGATCGTCATCGTCGCCCATTCGATGGGCTCGAGGGGCACCGTCGCCGCGCTCGCCGAGCTGTCCCAGGAGCATCCCGAGCAGACCGCCAGGGTCGCCGCCCTGATCCTCGCCGCGCCAGACATCCAGGCGCGCACGTTCCGCGACGAGATCGCGCCCCGCCTTCGGCGGATGGCCGGCGCAACCACCCTCTATGCGAGCAGCGAGGACGTCGCCCTCCACGCCTCCTACCAGGTCAACGGCGCTTATGCCCTCGGCGACACGAGGGCCGGGATCGGCCGCTTCGAAGGCATGGACTCGATCGACGCGACCAAGGCCGGCACCTCCTTCCTCGGCCACTCCGCTTATGGAGAAAGCCCCGCCTTGCTTCGCGACATCGGCAGCATCGTCGCCGGTACCCCGCCGGCGCGGCGGCCCTGGCTGAAGCGGGGGGCGGACGGGGCTTATGTGCTGGAGGTGGTGAGGTAGGGAATTCGCTCAGGCCGAGATCGGGCGCAACCTCAACTCTCCCGACCGAGCCGCTCCGCCCTCCGCTCCGCCCTTGCCGCTGTGCGCTCGCCAGAATGCGCTTCGCGAACGGCAAGCCAGACGAAGAACAGGCCTATTGCACCGGCTAAGATGCCGCCGACGGCCGGGGCGAGATCCGAGACTAAGGAGTTCATGATGCGTCCTCCGACGGAGCTTCCAGCAGGTAGAGCACCTTGTAGGCGACGAGAAGCAAGGAAATTGAGACTGTCAGCCACGCCAGGACGATAAGATCCGCTCGCCCGTTCCCTCAGGCCCGCGCCACAGATGCGGCCAGCAGTGCGGCCGACAGGTTGAAGAAATAATTCGAAAACCCCTTCACCCGCTCGTTCAGCGTCAGGATCTGCGACTCGGTCATGGAAGCATTTTAGGGCCGTGGGAGCGGGACCCAAATTCCGGATGTCGCTCGGCCAAGGGACAGTTGCCGATTTCCCTCACGACCGGCGTCGCGGTGGAAATCGGCAATTGTCACCATAGCCGGCCAGGCGTTCAATCGCGGCAGACGTCGAACGTGACGCAGTCGTCGATCAGCCGGTGGAAGCAGACTTCGAAGCACATGCCCTGGATGAGGATCCGGTAGCGTCCCGGCGGCGCCCCCCGAAGCCTCAGCACGAACTGCCGGTAGGCGAAGCCGCACGGCCTGATGTCGCCGAAGCAATAGGTGCCGCGCGGGACGAGCTGGATGGCGTCGGAGCCGTCCGGAAGCACCGGCACCGGAGTGCCGTCATCCTTGACGACGACGATGCGGTTGATCTCGACATTGGAGAGGCCGAGGTTGTGATAGGGGTTGTAGACGAGGATCGTCATGATCTCGGTGTCGTCGCCCTCGATGCAGTCGCAACGGCTGGCGCCCCAGAAGACATAGACCCGCGGCCGGAGCTCGGGCAGCTTCACGTCGTGGCAGGGCGGGATCTCGAGCTCGCCCCGGCATGGCCGGAGGATGTTGTTGGCGTAGACCGGAACCCCGGCCATCGTTTCGCCGGCGAGCTTTTTGCAGCGCTCGATGATCTCCGCGTCGGAGGGGACGTGGCCATGGGTCAGTACGTCGTCGGTTGCGCCCGCCGCCGCCACGCCCGCTTTGTCTTCGGCGAACAGGGTCTGGAAATCGTACGGACCGTCGGAAAGTTTGTTGTCCTTGCCCATGATGTTTCTCCCGTGCGGCCGCAACGGTCGTCCGTCGCGGCTCATCGCTCTCGCCCGGGCCGGCCGTCTCGCCGAACCCGGCAGGCCCTTCCTAGCTTCGGCGAAGCGGCTGAGCGCGTGACCGCCGTCACGCAGCCCTCGAGACCGCCCGCCGCGCCGATCGCGCTTCCGCCGTCCGAAGTTACATGCTACACTTGTAGCAGGCAGATTCGTCGCGAAAGGGAATAGCCGTATGAAAGCGATCCTCAGCTCCGCAGCCGCGCTCGCCGCCTTCGCCGCCGTCGCCGGGGCGGCCCCCGGTGCGCCGGCGGCCACCGACCGGGAAGGAGAAGCCCTTTCCGCCCTCATCAACCGCGAGCTTCGCTCGGACGGGTCGTGGTTCACGCCGGCGGAGCAGGCGGTGATCGCCCGCAAGTGCGGCTACCGGGCGGGGGAATGGGACGGGTTCGAGGCCCGACTGACGGGGGGCCGGTTCCACTGCACCAACGGGCGGGTAGCCGACGATGAGGAGATGCGGGCGCTGATCCGGGCGGCGGAGCCGAGGATCGAGGCCCGGGTCGAGCAAGTGATGGCCAGGCCCGAGGTCGAGGCCGCGATCTCGCGGGTCACGCAGGCGGCGGCGGCCGAGGCGACGCGCGAGTCGGAGGCGCGGCGCGGACGCTGAGCGGCTTCGCAAAATTGCAGCGCGGGCGCCGGCGCAGGGCCGGATTCTAGAGGCACGCCTCCAGATACGGCTGGTCGAAGCCGAATTGCTTGGCCTTCTCGAGCGTGTAGGGCCTCAGGCCCATGCTGCGATACTCGCCGATGATCTTGCCGTCGGCGGTCTCGTCGAGATATTCGAACTTGAACAGTTCCTGGGTGACGATGACGTCGCCCTCCATCCCGATCACCTCGGTGATGTTGGTCGTCCGGCGCGAGCCGTCGCGGAGGCGCTTGACCTGGACGATGAGGTCGACCGAATCCGCGATCTGGCGGCTGATCGCCTCCTTGGGCACCTTGATGTCCGACATCATCACCATGTTCTCCATACGCGCCAGGCATTCGCGAGGGCTGTTGGAGTGGAGCGTCGCCATCGAGCCGTCGTGACCCGTGTTCATGGCGGCGAGCAGATCGAAGCATTCGCTGCCCCTGATCTCGCCGAGGATGATCCGGTCGGGACGCATACGAAGGGCGTTGATGACGAGGTCGCGGATCGAGATCGCGCCTTGGCCCTCGAGGTTGGGCGGACGGGTTTCGAGCGGAAGCCAGTGCGGCTGCTGGAGCCGGAGC
>JBEVDE010000043.1:0-3001 GCA_040514175.1 Allosphingosinicella sp.
AAGCAAGACTCAAGCGCGGAACGAGGTCCCGACCGGCGCATCGCCGCGACCGCGGCCCGGACGGCGTCGCGGAAGCGCGGATCCTGCGCCAGCCGCTCCGGGAACAGCTGCCGGAGCGCAAGCAACCCGGCCACGGGATCGACGCTGCGGCCGGCGGCCGACAATTGCGCCGCCAGCGGGTCGACGATCTCCGTGCCCGCTTGCGCCCCGCGTTCGACGAACAGCATCCAGGCCGCCACCGGAACCGCCAGCCGGGCGATCGGCTGTCCGGTGTCCAGCGTATCGGCGATCGTGTCGAGGAGCCGGTAGGGCAGTTTCTGCGACCCGTCCCAGGCGATTTGCGACAGCCTGTGGCCGATGGCCGGGTTGCGGAAGCGCTCCAATATGTCGCCGGCATAGGCCTGGAGGTCGAGCGGCGAAGGCTCCAGCGTGGCGACGATATCCTCGCGCACCAGCCGCTCGACGAAGCCGGCGAGGGCCGGGTCGGCCAACGCCTCCGCCACCGTCTCGTGCCCGATCAGGAGCCCGAGATAGGCGAGGGTCGAATGGGCGCCGTTGAGGATTCGAAGCTTGGCCCGCTCCCAGGCGCCGACATCGGCCGCAAGCACTACGCCGGCCGAGGACAGGTCGGGCGAATCCGGCGGGAGCGCGTCCTCGACGATCCAGGCGCAATAGGCTTCGCGGCTGACCGGGATGTCGTCCTCGAAGCCGCGGTCGCGGACGCGCCGGCGAAGCTCGCCGGTCGTCGCGGGCGTGATCGAATCGACCATCGTGTCGGGGAAGACCGCCTCGCCCGCGATCCAGCGCGCCAGCTCGGCATCCAGGCGTCCGGCATAATCCAGCACCGCCGAGCGAAGCTTCCTGCCGTTGGCGACCATATTGTCGCAGCAGAGCGGCGTGAACGGGGCCAGCCCGGCGGCCCGGCGGTCGGCGAGGCCGAGGGCGAGCCAGCCCACGAGGCTCAGCGGACGGGCGGGGTCGGCGAGATCGTGGACGATGTCGGGATGGCCGAAATCGAGGCTTCCGTCGCCGGCGAGGCAATAGCCTTTTTCGGTGACCGTGCTGGAGACGATCCGGACCGCCGGATCGCTCAGCAGCGAGCGCACCCCCTCCCCTTCGCCCGGTCCGAAGAAACGCTTGTGAGCGGCGAGGGTGCGCAAGCTCGTCTGCGAATCGAGGATGGCGAGCGTGTAGCGCCCATCTTGCCGCTTCAGCGCCTCGATCGTTCCGCGCGAGCGCAGCGACACCGCCGCTATCCCCCAGCGCGGATCGTCCTCCAGCAGCCGGTCGACATAATCGGCCTGGTGGGCGCGGTGGAAGGCGCCCGGGCCGAAATGGACGATTCCGCAGGCCCTCACAAAGTGACGCCGCGCTTCCAGATCGCGATTTCGCGCTCGCCGTTGCGCTCGGACGCCGTCTCCTCGCCGGAGGCGATGGCGGCGATCCGGCCGGCGAGCGAGTCCGCGGCCGGCTCGATCCCGCCGTTCAGAACCTGTCCCGCGTCGAAGTCGATCCAGCCGCTTTTGCGGCGGGCGAGCGCGCTGTTCGAGGCGATCTTCACCGTCGGCACCGGGAAGCCGAGCGGGGTGCCGCGCCCGGTGGTGAACAGGATGAGGGTCGCCCCGGCGGCGGCGAGCGCGGTCGACGAGACCGCGTCGTTGCCCGGAGCCTCGAGCAGGGTCAGCCCGCGCCGCCGCACCCGCTCGCCATAGCGGAGCACGTCGGCGACCGGCGCATGACCGGCTTTCTGGACCGCGCCGAGCGACTTCTCCTCGAGCGTCGTGATGCCGCCGGCGATGTTGCCGGGCGAGGGATTTTCCGAGACCGGCTGGCCGCTGGCGAGGAAGTAGGTCTTGAAGTCGTTGACCAGGCCGGCGATCGCCTCGAACACGCGCTCGTCGCCCGCCCGCGCCATGAGCAGCCGCTCGGCGCCGAATATTTCGGGTATTTCGGTCAGGATCGCGCTTCCGCCGGCGGCGACCGCGCGGTCCGCCATGCGCCCGACCAGGGGATTGGCGGTGAGGCCGGAAAAGCCGTCCGAGCCCCCGCATTTCAGGCCCAGCACGAGCTCGCCGAAGCCGACCTGCTCGCGCCGCGACGACGCGGCGGTGGCGACCAGGGCATCGACCAGGGCGAGCCCTTCCTCGAGCTCGTCCTCGACGCCCTGGGCGCGAAGCGTCCGCACCCGACCGCGCAGCCCCTCGGGTATCTCCTCGATGAGCCGGTCGAGCTGGTTCGATTCGCAGCCGAGCCCGACGAGAAGCACTCCGCCGGCATTGGGATGACAGGCCAAAGCGGCGAGGATCGAGCGGGTCCCGGCGAGGTCCTCGCCGAGTTGCGAGCAGCCGAACGGATGGGCGAAAGCGTGGACTCCGTCGACCGCGCCGGCGTGGCGGGCGTTGGCGATGGCGGCGATCTTCTGGGCGGTCCGGCCGACGCAGCCCACCGTCGGCAGGATCCAGATCTCGTTGCGGGTGCCGACGCGGCCGTCGGCGCGGCGATAGCCGAGGAACCCGGGCTGGATCGCCTCGAGCAGCGGCTCCGACGCCGGCGGCCGGTAGGAATAGCCTTCGACTCCGCCGAGCAGGGTCGTCAGATTGTGGCTGTGGACATGGCCGCCGGCCGCGACGTCGGCGGTGAGCATCCCGATCGGCCAGCCGAACTTGCGCAAAGTCTCGCCCGCCTTCAGGTCGCGAAGGGCGATCTTATGGCCGTCCGGTATCTCGTCGCTTGTCTCGACGCAGCTTCCACCGGCCTCGATTCGGACGCCCCTGGCGAGCGCCGTCAGCGCCACCGCGACATCGTCGCGCGGGTCCAGATGGAGGACCGCCCGGCTCGCGGCCGCGGCTTCGAGGAGATCGGCTTGCGTCATTTGGTAACCGGTGTCAAATAGCGGAGTTCGTCGTTCTGGCGCAAGCCGGAATCCACGGGCGCGGCGGTGTTCATGGATCCGGGATGACGGGAAATGACTGGGGCGGTGCGCCTTGGCTTCCGGCGGAAG
>JBEVDE010000052.1:0-4248 GCA_040514175.1 Allosphingosinicella sp.
GCAGCGCGGCGAAGCGGGGCCATAAAAACGCCCCCCCCGGTTTGCCGGGGGGGGGGGCCCCGCCCCCGGGGGGGGGGGGGGTAATTTCCGCCGCCCGACCACCCCCCCCCCCGCGCGTCCCCCGGTCCCCCTCCCCGGCAAATGCCGGGGAGGAATTTCCTGCCAGCTACCGCCTAAGGTCCGTATCGCCCCCCTCACGCCCCAGGCCTAACCCCCCGGCCTCCCCCCTTCCCATCGAGGTCACCCATGCCCAGATTCACCCCCGTCGCCGCTATCCTTCTCGCTTTGGCCGCCGCTCCGGCCGCCATCGCCGCCGCCAAGACGCCGATGGTCGGCGGCGCCGCCATGTATCCGACCCGCAACATCGTCGAGAATGCCGCCCGGTCGAAGGACCACACCACCCTTGTCGCCGCGGTCAAGGCGGCCGGCCTCGTCGACACGCTCGCCGGAGCGGGCCCGTTCACGGTCTTCGCCCCGACCAACGGCGCCTTCGCCAGGCTTCCCGCCGGCACCGTCGACACTTTGCTCAAGCCCGAGAACAAGCCGATGCTCCAGTCGGTCCTCACTTATCATGTCGTGCCCGGCCGGGTCAGCGCCGCCCAGCTCGTCGGCAAGATCAAGGCCGGCGGCGGCATGGCGAAGCTCGCCACCGTCCAGGGCGGCATCCTCACCGCCCGCCTCGTCGGCGGCAAGGTCGTCCTGACCGACGGCAAGGGCGGCCGAGCCACCGTCACCCAGGCCGACGTCTACCAGTCCAACGGCGTCATCCACGTCACCGACGCCGTCTCCCTCCCGCGCTGACCCACGCGGGAAGGGCCGTCCCCGCTCTCCCCGAAAAGGAGCGGGGGCGGCCCTACGCCCGCATCAGCACGACCCCCGCGAGGATGAGGACCGCCGCCGCCCAGCGCCGCGCCGTCGGCCTCTCCTCGAGCCAGAAGGCCGCGATCAGCATCGCGAACAGGACGCTCGTCTCCCGAAGCGCCGCGACCGTCGCCAGCGGCGCCTGGGTGAAGGCCCAGATCGCGATCCAATAGGCGCCGAGCGACATCGCCCCCGCCGCCAGTCCGGGCCGCCACTCGGGCAGAAGGGCGGCGAGTCCGGCCCGTCCGCGCGCGGCGAGGCCGTAGGCGAGCATGATCGCTCCATCGAGGACGATCATGGTCAGGATGAAGGCCGAGGCCGAGCCCGCGATCCTCGCCCCGATGCCGTCGGCCAAAGTGTAGGCGGCGGTGAAGGCGGCGGTGACGAGCGCCCAGAAAAGGCCGAGGCGGGTAAGCCCGCCCCGCCCCGCCAGAAGCATGATCCCGCCGGCGATCGCGACCACCGCGGCCGTCCTCGCCAGGTCCATGGTCTCGCCGAGGAAGAGCGCTGAGGCGACGGCGACGATGAGCGGCGCGCTGCCCCGGGACAGCGGATAGATCTGGCTGAGGTCGCCATGGCCATAAGCCCGGATCAGGGCGAGCTTGTAGCCGCTGTGAAGCGCCGATCCCGCCAGCACCCAGGGCCAGGCGGGGCCCGGCGGAAGGCCGAAGAAGGGCAAGAGGACGAGCGCGATTGCGCCCTGCGCCAAGCCGAGGAACAGGATTGCCGAGAAACGGTCGAGCCCGGTCTTGACCAGGGCGTTCCAGCCGGCGTGAAGCGCTGCGGCGAACAGCACGGCGAAGAAGACGGCGGGGCTCATGTCCCCGTCGTCCCGGACAGGGATCGAATCATTTCACGCACCCCCGAGTTCATGGATTCCGGATTTCGCCGGAATGACGGTAATAGCCCTTTAGCCGGCCCGTGCTACATAGCCGCGGATGCCGAGCCCGACCGTCCAGCTCTTCTACAACCGCACCTCGGGCGGCCATTGCCCGCACCGGCTCGCGGCGCTTCAGGCGGGCTTCGAGGCGCGGGGCGCCCGGGTGCTCCTTTCCGAATGCGGTCCCGGCCATGCCATCGAGGTCGGCGAGGAGGCGAGCCACGTCTGCGCGGTCGGCGGTGACGGCACGCTCCGCCACGTCGCCCTGGCGCTGGCGCGCTGCGGCCGGCCGGTGCCGCTCAGCGTCTATCCGGCCGGCACCGTCAACCTCGTCCATCGCGAGCGGCTGTTTCCGCTCGACCCGGCGGGCCACGCCTTGCGCCTGCTCGGCGAGGCGGGCGGCCGGCCCTTCCATCCCGTCGCGCTCAACGACACCTTCTTCCTCGCCTGCGCAAGCGTCGGCCCGGACAGCCGCGCCGTCGCGGAGGTTTCGCTGTCGCTCAAGCGGCGGATCGGCAAGCTCGCTTATGCCGCCGCCTTCTGCCGCATCCTGTTCGACTGGCGCCGAGTGCCGATCCGCCTCGCCTGGGAAGGCGGCGCACTGACCTGCGAGGCCTTCTACGTCGCCAAGGGCCGCTATTTCGCCGGCCCGTGGAGCTTCGCGCCCGAGGCCGATATCGGCGAGCCGATGCTCCACGTCGTCGCCCTCGCCCGCGCCCGGCGGCGCGATTTCGCCCGCTTCGCCTTCGCCTTGTGGCGCGGCCGGAGGGTCGACGCCCTGCCCGGGGTCACCGCCTTCACCTGCACCGCGCTCGAGGCCGAAGCGGATTCGCCGCTCTCCATCCAGGCCGACGGCGACCCCGTCGGCGCCCTGCCGGCGACCATCGCGCTTCACGGAACGGCGCTATCGCTCTGCTGAAGGAAGCCCGATGACGCCGCCTAAAGCGAATTTTGTATAGCGCTTTCGAGGTGGTAGAAGGTGGGCATGGACGAGAAGCCTATCGTAAACCCGAATGATTCGAGCGAATGGGCCCGCCTTCAAGCCAAGCTTCGCCGAGGGATCGAGTCGCTAGATCGCGGGGAAGGCATCCCGGTTGAGCAGGCGTTCGACCAGCTGGACGACTATATCGAGGCGCTGGCGAACCGGGGGGCGCGGAAAGACGCTGCGTGAGGGTTCGCCTCTCGCCGGAATCGAAGGCTTATCTCAAAGCGATTGCCAGGTGGATTCATGGCGACAACAGCGAACGCGCGCGGACCTTTTCCGCCGAACTGCGCAATGCCTGCTCGAGCCTTGCAAGCTTTCCCGATCGCTTTCCGATCGCCCTCACTTTGGACGGCCAAGCCGTGCGCAAGCGCGCTCACGGCGATTATCTGATCCTGTACCGCGTCTCGCGCACCGAGATCGAAGTCATCCGAATCGTCCACGGCGCCCGCGACTGGACTGCGCTGCTCGAGCGGCTGGGTCCGAACCGTTCACCGGACCAGCCGAACGACCGCTAGCCCCGCACCCCCGGCTCGTGCCGGTGCTCGCCCCTCACCCAGCGCACCGTCCCGGTGCTCGCCCGCATCACCACGCTCTCCGTCGTGATCGCATGCTTGCGCCTCTTCACGCCCTCGAGCAGCGAGCCGTCGGTGACTCCGGTGGCGGCGAAGATGCAGTCGCCCTTGGCGAGGTCCTCGAGCTTGTAGACCCGGTCGAGGTCGGTCACGCCCCATTTGCCGGCGCGCGCCCTCTCGTCGTCGTTGCGGAAGATGAGCCGGCCCTGGAACTGGCCGCCGACGCACCTCAGGGCGGCCGCCGCCAGCACCCCCTCCGGAGCTCCGCCCGAGCCCATATAGACGTCGATCGTGGTGTCGGGATCGGTGACCGCAATCACCCCGGCGACGTCGCCGTCGGGGATGAGGACGATGCCGCAGCCGAGGCCGCGAAGCTCCGCGATCAACGCCTCGTGGCGCGGCCGGTCGAGCACGCAGACGATGATTTCGCCAGGATCGACGCCCTTGGCGGCGGCGATCGAGCGGATATTCTCGCTCGGCGTCCAATTGAGGTCGATCACCCCCTCCGCATAGCCCGGCCCGACCGCGAGCTTCTCCATATAGACGTCGGGCGCGTTGAGGAGGCCGCCCTCCTCCGCGATCGCCAGCACGGCGAGCGCGTTGGGCGCCCCCTTTGCGGTGATCGTCGTCCCCTCGAGCGGATCGAGGGCGATGTCGATCTTCGGGCCGCTGCCCTGCGCGGCGCCGACCTTCTCGCCGATATAGAGCATCGGCGCCTCGTCGCGCTCGCCCTCGCCGATCACCACCGTGTCGTCCATCTCGAGCGTGTTGAGGGCGGCGCGCATCGCCTCGACCGCGGCATGATCGGCCGCTTTCTCGTCGCCGCGGCCGATCAGCTTCGACGCGGCCACGGCTGCGGCCTCCGTGACCCTGACCATCTCCATCACGAGCACGCGATCGAGAACCTGGCTTGCCTTCACCATCTTTTCGCCATCCTTCCGCAGGAACCT
>JBEVDE010000350.1:0-2846 GCA_040514175.1 Allosphingosinicella sp.
TGCAGATGGAGCGCGAGCGACTGCGTCGGACGCACGAGGCCGACACATTCCACGTTGCAGTCCAGGCCGGCGACCGCGGCGAGGTCGAAGCCCTCACCCATTAGCGCGACGTTGACGAGGACCCGGACGCGGCCCTCGGCGAGCGCCTTTGCCGCCGCGACTCTCTCCGCGCTCGGCGTCGTGCCGTCGATGTGCAGCGCCGGCACGCCGGCATCCTCGAAGGCCTCGGCGAGGCGTTTCGAAAAGCCGATGTTGACCGCGAAATAGACGCTCTTGCGCCCGGGCGCGTGCCTCCGCCAGTGATCGACGACGTCGCCGACGATGACCGAGCGCTCGACGGCCTCGCTCAATTGGTGGGCGTCGTAGTCGCCGGCCACGGTCCTCACCCCGGAAAGGTCCGGCGTCGACGGCGCGAAGGCGCGGTAGCCGGAGAGCATGCCGAGGCGCATGAGGTCTGCGGTCGTTGGGCCTTGAACCAGGGATGAAAACCCACCCGGCTTACCGGGGATAACCCCGAGGCCGGCCCCATCCAATCTCTGAGGCGTCGCCGTCAGGCCGATGATCCGGGTTTGCGGTCCGAGCCAGTCCCAGACCTTGAGCCAGGATTCCGCCCGGCAATGGTGGGCCTCGTCGAAAACGAAGATGTCGGGCTTGACGGTGGTCCGGTGGAGCCGGGAGCGCAGCGTGTCGATGGCGACGACCATGGCCGGGACGACGCCCTCGGGGCGTCCCGCCGCGATGAATCCGTGCGGCACCCCGACCTTGGTGAAGGAGCCGCTCGTCTGCTCGATGAGGAAATCTCTGTGAACGCCAAACCAGATCGTCTTGCCGTTGCCGGTGACGCGGTGGGCAAGCTCCGCTGCGATGATGGTCTTGCCGCTCCCGGTCGGGGCGACCGCGAGCACGGCATGATGGCCGTGGCGCATCTCGGCGCGCACGGCGTCGAGAAGGCGTTCCTGATAGGGGCGCAGGGTGATCACGATCTGAGGGCCTTGCCGTTGAGGTGATAGGAGCCGCAGACGGGGCATTGCGGCATGCCCATGGCCGCGGCGACCGCATAGGGGTCGAGATCGAGATCGATGGCAGCCTGCATGAGCCGCTTCTGGTATTTGTCGCCGATCTTGTAGCGGCCCCAGCGCGAGACGGCGGAGGGCGAAGAGTCGGCAATGCGGGCAATCTCCGCGGCCGACCCGAACAGCTTGGTCAGCCGCTTCATGTCGGGATGCTTCATAGAGGGCTCCTTGACGGCAAAGCAATCTTCTCCCATACCGTTGATGTTACGTCAACAGCGGAGCCCACCATGAACGAACGCCAACTGCCTGCGGTCATTGCGGCCGTGGAATCCCGCCTGCCCGAGCTGAAGAAGCTCCTGCCCAGCGATGTGAGCGTCGATGCCTTCTTCTCACACTTCAAGACCGCGGCGGTCTCGACGCCGAACCTGCTCGACGCGAGCCCACGCTCGGTCGTCATCGCCTGCGTCCGGGCCGCGAACGACGGTTTGTATGTCGACGGCCGCGAGGCGGTGATTATCGTACGAAACAGCAAGCGCAAGGATGGCTCCTGGGAGAAGGTCGCCGTCTACCAGCGCATGTACCAGGGCGTCCTGAAGCGGGTGCGCTCGGCGCTGCCCGGCTGTCGCATCGAGGCGCGGGTGGTGCGCGCCCACGACGCCTTCGCCGTCACCTTCGGCGACAACCCCTCGATTTCGCACGCCCCGAGCTACAAGCGGGCGGACGACAACCCGGTCATCGCCGCCTACGCCATCGTCACCGAGGCCTCGGGGATGCAGCACCGGGACGTCATGGACGTCGAGGAGATCATGGCGATCCGCGATCGGAGCCAGAACTGGCGCTCGGACAAGCCCTCCGGGCCCTGGCTCGACCACTTTGCCGAGATGGCTAAGAAAACCGTCCTCAACCGGCTGGCGAAGCTCCTGCCGCAGGCCTCGGGGCGGCCGGCGCTTTCGGCCGATGCCGACGACCACGGCGGCGCGGACGACGAGATCGAGGTCTTCGATGCGACGACCGTGCCGCTGCCGGACACGTTGGACAAGGCGGACAATGTCCAAGATGTCCAAGCGGCAAAACCCAATGGGAAGCCCGTGGAGGCCGCTCCGGCCGCGGAGGCACCATCCGACGTCGCGACCTGGAAAACCCGCCTGAGGGAGCTGCGGGCCGAGATTACGGGCACGCTGACCTCGCTCGGGGTCGAGGAGGCCTGGGAGACCTGGGAGGAGAAGTACAAGCCGGTCCCGGAGGAGGTCGTCGCCGCCGCCAAGGGCCTCATCGACACGCGGCTCACGGTCATCCGCGGCGCGGCCGACTACGCGGGAGCGAAGGGGTGAGGGATGAAATCGAAGACCTCTGGTCCCTCGCCGACGAGTGCCGCGAGTGGTCGAAACTATCGCGTGAGCAGGATAATCTCGGCGAGATGGCCGAGTTCAATCGCCTCGCCAAAAAGCTTGACGAGATCGCCAAGCGGCTCGCGGAGAAGGAGCCATGAGCGAACGGGATTTCATTGACCAGTTCCTGCTGGAGTCCTCGAAGGCAGGGTGGCGATTTGCGCGTAACAACGCGGGAATTGCCCATCACCGGGACGGCCGCGTCGTCCAATCCGGCCTGTTCGCGCGGGGCGGGAGCGACTGCATCGGCTGGATTCCGCACCGGGTCACCCAGGCCGACGTCGGCCGGGTGATCGCCATCTTCGCCGCCGCCGAGATGAAGACCGGCAAGCAGACGCTGACCGAGGAGCAGGAGCGCTTCTTGCGCATCGTGCAGCGGGCCGGCGGCATCTCGGCCTGGGGCCGGGACGTCCCGACGATCATGGAGAAGCTGAGATAAGACGCG
>JBEVDE010000080.1:0-3375 GCA_040514175.1 Allosphingosinicella sp.
GGTGCCGTCGTTCGACGACGTCGACGTCATCGAAGGGCAGGGGAGCGCCGGAGTCGAGATCGGGGCGCAGCTCGGCGATGCGCCCGACAAATTGCTCGTCCCCTGCGGCGGCGGCGGGCTGGCCGCCGGAATCGCGCTCGCTTTGCCCGGGTCGAGGATCGTCACCGTCGAACCCGAAGGCTGGGACGATATGGCGCTCTCGATAGTGGCGGGCGTGCCGGTTCCGATCCGCGAGCCGGCCCCACCCACGCGCTGCGACGCCTTGCAGACGAAACTGGTTTCGCCCTTGACGCTGGGCGCGCTGCGCGAGTCGGGCGCCTGCGGACTCTGGGTGAGCGAGACCGAGATCGAGACGGCCATGGCCTTCGCCGCCCGCCACCTCAGGATCGTCGCCGAGCCCGGCGGAGCGGTCGCGCTCGCCGCACTGCTCGCCGGCAAGGCGGGCGAGGTCACGGAGCGGACGGTCGTCGTCGTCTCGGGCGGGAATGTCGATCCGGCGCTCTACGCCGCGATCCTCGGCGCTCAGGCGGCGGAAGCGGAGCGATAGTCGGCGGGATCGATCCTCGCCGCTGGGGAGACGGCCTCGACCTGCCGGGTCAGCGCCTCGAGCTGGAGCCCCAGCGTCCTGAGCTCGGCGGCGAACACTTCGCCGTCATGGCCGGGCCGGGCCAGCGCCGCCGCTTCGAGCAGGGTGTCGAGCATCATCGACAGGCTCGGCAGGATCGTCTCCTCGATCCGCTCGAAAGCCTCTTCCAGCTGCCTTTCCGAAATCCCGTCAGCCATAACAGGGGAAGCTATGCCTCCCGCTTTAACCATTCGTAAAAGCCGGCCCCTATTTTCTCGCCGTTTTGGATGGCACAAGCTCGGGCGATGTACACCGTCGCCGTCACCGCTCTGTCGCTCGCCGTCATCGCCTCCTTCGCCCTCGCCGGCGGCGGGATCTACCTGCTGGCGAAGCGCCGGGACCGCAAGCGGGGCCTGTTGATGCTGATCGCCGCCGCCGTCCTGTTCGCAAACGTGCTGATCTGGACGGTGTGACGATGCGGGTCTTCGATTTCGACCGGGCGATCGTCCGCGCGCCGGCCCAGAGCGTCGTCGACGGCCTTCGCACCGGTCCCGAGCCGCCCGTCTACGCCCGGGTCCTGGCCGAGCATCGCGCCTATGTCGCCGCCCTCGAAGCCGCCGGTGTCGCCGTTGAGACCCTGCCTGCACTCCCCGAATATCCCGATTCCGTCTTCGTCGAGGATCCGGCCTTCGTCCTTCCGGAAGGCGCGATCCTGCTTCGCCCCGGCGCGCCCAGCCGCTTCGGCGAGGCCGTCTCGCTGGCGCCGGTCCTGAAGCGCCATTTCACCGACGTCGCGCAGGTGAACGAGGGCTTCGTCGACGGCGGCGATATCCTGATCCTGCCCGACGAAATCCTCATCGGCCTGTCCGCGCGCACCGACCGGGCCGGCGCAGAAATTTTCTGCGAGCTGGTCCGCGATCTCGGCCGGAGCGCGCGAATCGTGGAGCCGCCGCCCGGCCTGCTTCATCTCAAGACGGGCTGCGCGCTGGTCGACGAGGGCATTCTGATCGCCGTGCCGGCGATGGCGGCGCTCTTTCCCGGCTACGAAATCCTGGTCACCCCCGAGGGCGAGGAGCATTCGGCCAATCTGATCCGGGTCAACGACCGCCTCCTGATCGGCGACGGCTTCCCTCGCACCGCCGCCCTGCTCGCCGGCCGGGCGCCGGAGGTGGTTGCAATTCCGTCCGCGGAGATCGCGAAGATCGACGCCGGCCTCTCGTGCATGTCGCTGCGCTGGCAATCGGGCGAGACGGCCGCATGAGCTCGGCCACGCTCGTCGCGCTGGCGCTGCTCGTTCCGGTCGAAGGCATTTACGACTGCTCGGCCATCGAGCGCATCGAGCCCGGCGCCTGGGCGGTTTTCCAGTCGAGGTTCAAGGACGGTGTCGCCGGACTTCCCAGTTTTCACATACGCTACGTGGCCAATCCCCAGTCGGTCATCAGCCAGCAGATGGAATGGTATGAACTGCCGCGCTGGAACGAGCGCCTGGGAGCGCCCGATACGATCAGCTTTTCCATCGCGACCGCGAAAACCGACAGGAAAGGCCTCCTGAAATTCAGCAGCGGCGGGCAAAGCTGGGCGGTGACCCAGGAGCCCGGTTTCATCCGCGAGCTGCACAATTCCGGCACTTCCTGGGTCGAGTTCCAGGGCTATTCTCAACGGAACCAATTCTGGAAGGGCGGGAATTGGAAGGTCGAGGCCGTGGATCGCCGCGGCCGGATCACCGGCACGGCCGAAATCCGCATGCCGGGGCCGGAGCGGGTCCAGCAGGCCTATGGGCGGCTGAAGGCCGATCTCGCCAGGTTCGAGGCGGACCCGGCCCGGCATTGCAAATATTATCCGCCGCCCGATCCCGAGGATTATCCGAGGGACGAGTCGGACATCACCTGATCGGGCACCCCGGATCGAGCCTGAAGTCGAGATATTCGTCCACCGCCTTCATCAGCTGAGGCATCTCGTTGACGAAGAAATGGTTCGCCTGCGGGATGGTCGAATGGTGGATGGTGATGTGCTTCTGGGTGCGCAGCTTGTCGACCAGCTTCTGGACCGCGTTCGGGGTCACGACCTCGTCGCCTTCGCCCTGGATGATGATTCCCGAGGCCGGGCAGGGGGCGAGGAAGGTGAAGTCGTACATGTTCGCAGGCGGCGCGACCGAGATGAAGCCGCGGATCTCGGGACGGCGCATCAGCAGCTGCATGCCGATCCACGCACCGAAGCTGACGCCGGCGATCCAGGTGGTCGAGGCCTCCGGGTGGAAGCTCTGCACCCAATCGAGCGCACTGGCGGCATCGGAGAGCTCACCGACGCCATTGTCGAACGTGCCCTGGCTCTTGCCGACGCCACGGAAATTGAATCGCAGCGTCGCGAAGCCGCGCCGCACGAACGTCTTGTACAATTCCTGCACGATGCGGTTGTTCATCGTACCCCCGGCTTGCGGGTGCGGGTGCAGGATCATGGCGACCGGCGCGCGCGGGCGCGGACCGGGCTGGAAACGACCTTCGAGACGGCCTTCGGGACCAGGAAAAATGACTTCGGGCATGGGGCAAAAGGCTCGCGGTTGACGATCGGTGGACTCGCGGGCAGGTGCGCCGCGCTGGCCGAGCCTATATAGGGCGTGGTGAAGCGCTGGCAATTGAGTCAGATCAGCAAGCGCGGGGACAATGAGCTTTTGACCAACCGTATCTATCTCGATCATGCCGCCACCACACCGCTGCTGCCGGCCGCGCGCGCAGCGATGGCGGAAGGGCTGGCGAACTGGGCAAATCCTTCTTCCCCGCATGGTGAAGGCCGGGCTGCGAGGGCCGCGCTGG
>JBEVDE010000084.1:0-6656 GCA_040514175.1 Allosphingosinicella sp.
TTCCTCTATTCGCTGCTCGGCGCGGTGATCCTGCTCCTCATCGTCAAGCTGATCCGCCGGGCGACCTAGGCCCGGCTTTCCCCTCTTCGGGACGACATCGCTCGCACAACGGATCGAAAAGATTTGATCCGAAGTGCGAGCGATGCGCCGCTTGCGCTTTTCCGAGCGGCCAATAGGCTCCGGCAAATCAAACATTCGCATGCGGCCGCGTGGGGGCGGCGGCGCGCGCAAGCCTGGGGGGGCACGATGGCCGACAAGAAGAAACCACAAGATTATCCGGTTCCGCCCTGCTTCGACGCCGCCGGGGAGGAAGCCCGGCGGCTCACCGAGATGTTCGTCGAGATGGGACAGGCCAAGCGCATCCGCCTCGGCCAGTGCCCGGCGGAGCGGGCGGTGTTCCGAAAGCTTCACGGGGTCGCGCACGGGCGGTTCGAGCGGCTCGAGACGATGCCCAAGGCGTGGCGCGCCGGAATCTTCGCCCACAAGCGGCTCGACGCCTGGCTCCGCTTCTCGAGCGACGCGGCGCCGACCGACAACGATCTGGGCACCAATCTCGGCGTGGGACTCAAATTGTTCGGGGTGCCGGGCGAAAAGGCGCTGGGCCAGCCCGGCAACACCGCCGACCTGATCATGCAGAGCTGGCCGGTCTTCTTCCTCGACAATGCCGAGGAGATGGTCGACTTCACCTATGCGGGCGTCGTCCAGAAGGATTACGACACCTGGCTCGCCAACCATCCCAAGACCAAGGCCATCCTCGACGCGATGGACGACAGCGTCGAGGGCAGCGTCCTCACCGCCACCTATTGGGCGACGCTGCCGTTCCGGATGGGCGGCGAGATGGTCCGCTACCGGCTGACGCCCGAGACGGCGCCGCAGAACGTCCCCGACGACGCCCAGGACTATCTCGCCACCGACATGCAGAACCGGCTGGCGGCGGGCGAATATGCGTTCACGCTCGACGTCCAGCTGCGCACCAACCCCAGGACGATGCCGCTCGACGAGGCGTCCAAAGCATGGCCGGAATCGGAGAGCCCGTTCGTGCCGGTGGCCCGGATCGTGCTTCCGCGCCAGGACATCTGCGTTCGCGGCCAGGCCGATTACGGGCAGAGCCTGTCGTTCAACATCTGGCGGGTGCCCGAGGAGAATGCGCCGGCGCCGGAAAGCTCGATCGCGGCGGTGCGCAAGATCGTCTACGCCGCCGGCGCCGAGCTCAGGCACCGGGCGAACGGCCAGCCGACCGAGGACGTGCCCGAGCCTCGGCCGGTGGCGCCGCCGGCGCCGGAGCCGGACGATTGCATCGTCCAGGCGGTCATCTATCCCTCGATCGGGGTGTGCCGGGTCGGGTCGAGCGACGAATATGTGATCGGTCCGGAAGTGGCCGATCCCGAGCCGCTTCCGCTCGGCTCCTATCGCGACTCGAAAGGCCGGCTGAAGCGGCAGGCGGCGCGGTTCCGGATCTACGGAGTCAACGCGCTCGGCCGCATCGTCCGCGAGCTGACCGGACCCAAAACAGGGGCGAAGATCGAGTGGGAGGTGCAGCTCGCGAACACCAAATCGGCCTGGTACGGCTTCCAGCTCGCGCTCGATATCCCCGAGGCTTCGCAGGCACCGCCGACGACCCTGCGCAACCCCGCCGTGGAGAATCGCGCCGACCTCGCCATCACGCCGAAGCCGCGCACCGTGCGCGGCGCCAGGGCCAAGGCGGCGCGGTTCGACGACGGCAAGTTCATGGGTAAGAAGGTCTATCTGGGCGAGATCATGACCGACGAGGCGAGCCGCCTGGTCGTGCTCGGCGGCAAGGGCGTCTCCGCTTCCTATGACGGCACTCACGCCATCACCTTCGCCAATAACGAAGGCTGGCACGACGACGTCTCCGACGGGCCGGTCAACGCCCGGGTGACGCTCGACGGCGTGCCGCTCGAGGTGATCCCGGCCTGGGTGATCGTCGCTCCGCCCAATTATGCGCCGCAGCGCAAGTCGGTGCGGACGATGTGGGACCTGATGCGCGACGTCGCGATCAAGGCGGGCTGGCTGTGCGCCCCCGACCGTCCCAGCTTCAGCCGCGAGATATTGCCGATCTTCGAGCGGATGGCGGGCCTGCAATGGGTCAATGCCGGCTTCGCCGCGGGGTTCGGCTGGGAAGGGGCGTTCGACCTCACCTCGCCGGCGGCGCTGGCGAGGCTAGGCGACAATGGGCCGGCGACCCGGGAGGTGAGGCGGGTCGTCGCGAACAGCTTCCGGCGCTACGCCGTCGATTCCTGGTCGCCCAAGCCCTGGCCGTGGCTCTATGGCGATGCGATGAACGTTCCGCCGGTCGAGACTCCGCGGCAGAATTCGGAGCTCTCCGACACTCAGCTCGCGCTGCTCGACAAATGGGCGGACGGCGAGTTCGAGGCGGATTACGATCCGTCGGCCATTGCACCCACTACAATCGACTCGGTGCCGCTCCCCGAGCAGGGCGACATGCTGACCCGGGCGGCGCTCGAATTCTGCCTCGCCGACGCCTTCCATCCGGGCTGCGAGATGACCTGGCCGGTGCGCTCGTCGGGTCTGTACATGCAGCCCTTCCGTTTCCTCCACGCCAAGCCGGGCTGGAAGCCGCCGACCCTCGGAACGGTGTTCACCTCGGATTCGCTGACCATCCCGAACGGGCCGCTGACCGCCCAGGAGCCGGGCTCGATCACGCGCTGGATGGCGGTGCCCTGGCAGACCGACACGGCGAGCTGCCGCTCGGGCTACGACGGCGATTACGATCCCTATCAGCCGAGCTTCTGGCCGGCGCGGGTGCCCAACCAGGTGCTCAGCAAGGAGAATTACGACAAGGTCATGGACGCCTCGCTGCCGATGGAAGAGCGCAAGGCCGCCTTCGCCAACCGCGCGGCCTGGATCGAGCCGCTCGGGACGGCGGGCTATACGAGCCAGATCAACAACATGATCGACCATTTCGACCATCTCGGCGTGGTCGAGGTGCGCGACGGGCCGAAGGACGGGGAATCGTTCCCGGCGTTCATCGAGGTCGAGGACGAGCATCGCCCGATCGAGCCGGTGAATGCCGACGAGGCGGCCGAGAATGAGGCGCGGATGCTGGCCCGTCCGGCGGGGCGGCCCTCGAACAGCGCCGTCGGAGTCCGGCGCGGCGCCGGCCGCTCGGCGGCCGATGTCGACCTCAGCGGAATCGAGAAGGTCCGGCGCTTTCCGGGCTGGCTTCGCCGCTGAGCTTCGATTGCGACGTCGCCGTCGTCGGCGCCGGTCCGGCCGGCGCCGCCGCGGCGATCGCCCTGGCGCCGTCGCTCGACGTCGTGCTGCTCGACCGGATGGGAAAGCCCGAGGACCGGATCGGCGAGACCCTTCCGGGCGCGGCCCGCAGGCTGCTCGAGACTCTCGGCGCATGGCAGCGATTCGCGACCGCCGGCCATTCGCCCTGCTTTGCCCGGCGCAGCGTCTGGGGCGGACCCGAGCCGGTCGAGCTGGACGGGCTGAGCGACCCCGCCGGTCCGGGCTGGCGGCTCGACCGGCGCCGCTTCGAGGCCGACCTTCGCGCCCAGGCTCAGGCTCGAGGCGCGCGGCTGAAGGTAGGGGGCCAGGTCGACAGGGCCGAACGTGAGGGGGACGGGTGGCGGCTCGCTCTGGCCGGCGGCGAAACGTTGACGGCTGGAGCGCTCATCGACGCCGGCGGACGGGCCTCGCGGCTGCTTCGCGCCGAAGCCGGGCGCCGGTCGGCGGAGGACAAATTGATCTGTGCCTGGACTCATTTGCCGCTTGAGCGCGAGCCCGCCGAGATCACCTACACCGAGAGCGCCCCCGAGGGCTGGTGGTACAGCGCGCCGCTGCCGGGCCGACGGCGGTTGCTCGCCTTCCACACCGATTCCGATCTGGCTTCGGCCCAGTCTCTGACGCCGGAGGCTTTGGTGGAGCGCGCCCTGCGATCGGACACATTAAGGGCCGAAATCGCCGATTCCGGCGGGCCGACCCCGGGCCCGGCACGCCTCTGCGCGGCGCACGGGGCAAGGCTGGCCAGGCCCGTGGGCGACGGCTGGCTGGCGGTGGGCGACTCGGCGTTCGCCTTCGATCCGCTGTCGTCGCAGGGCCTGTTCAATGCGCTCTACACGGGGCTGACGGGTGGCCGGGCCATGGCGGCGGGGCTGGCCGGGGACGAATCGGCGGCGCTGACTTATGCTTTGCGGTTGCGCACGATTTGGGAGGCCTATGAGCATCATCGCCGGCTGTTCTACAGCGAAGAGCGCCGCTGGCCCGACTCTCCGTTCTGGATGCGCCGGACGAACAATGCCGCGAACGACTGACCTCGGCCGTTGATTCGGTGTCAGACACCGATTTTCGGCACTGAGGGTAAAGGCTCGTAAAATCAGCGGCTTAATGCCAGGCTGCGTAAATTGGTGCCAGGCACCGAATTTCATTCGTCGGTCCGGCCGGAATGACGGCGGAGCCGGTAGACGGCCATTTCGCCGACGCCCTTCAGAATCATCGTCTCGGGCGGCTCGAACTCGGCCTCGTCGCGGACCCGCATCCAGGTCGCCTCCGACACGGCGACCCCGTTCAGGCCGGCGGCGCTCTCGATGCGGCTGGCGATGTTCATCGTCTCGCCCCAATAATCATAGGCCATCCGGGTGGCGCCGATCACGCCACCGACGACCGCGCCGCTGTGGATTCCGATCCGGATCGGCAGATCGATGCCGCATTCCGCCTTCACCTCCGGCAGGCCGTCGATCACCGCCCGAGCGAAGGCGAGCGCGGCGACCGCGCTGTTGCGCGCGGGCGCATTGCCGCCGCTGATCGCGAGATAGGCGTCGCCGATCGTCTTCACCTTTTCGACCCCGGTGCGCTCCGCGCAGCGATCGGCGAGGGAGAAGAAGGCGTTGAGAAGGTCGACGAGATGGCCGGGCGAGATCGACTTGGCGAGCGCGGAGAAGCCGATCACGTCGATGAAGATGACCGAGGCGTCGGAAAAGCTGTCGGCGACGATCTCGCCGGCCTTGAGACGCCGGGCGACCTTGGGCGGGAGGACGTTGTAGAGCAGCTCCTCGGTCCTGGCGCGTTCCTCCTCCAGTGCCTCGCGAAGAACGAAGGAGGCGCGGTGGGCGCGGTCCAGCGCCCAGTGCAGGAACAGCATTATCGCCGCGCCCGAGACATAGCTGACGATGCCGTAGAGGCGGCCGGCCAGGTTGGTCTCGAATGCGATCACGACACCGATGTAAAGCGCCGCGTGGCAGCCCAGCCAGGCGAGGAACCATCGCCTGTGCCCGATCATCGCGAAGGCGGCGAAGGCGGTGACGATGAGCGGATTGATGATGATCGCGGAGTGCCGCAGGGGCGCGAGGCGCTGAAATTCGGAATATAGGACGAAATTGTCGCCGAGGACGAGGAGGGCGAGAAGGAGCAGGCACAGGAAATCGATGGCGGGATATCGCTTGTAGTCCGGCCAGAAGGTCGCCGCGAAATAGCCGGCCAGGACGACCAGGGTCGGCACGATCAGCTTCATGAACCGGACTTCTTCCTCGAGCGTGAAGAAGAAGGGGTTGAGGATCGCGTAGGCGAGGATCACGGCCGCGGCCAAAGCGGCGTAGATGCGCACCGCGGGCAGCCGGGCGCGGCGCTCCTCGACCGCGAAGCGAGTCTCGGTCTCGGGGTCGGCGAACCGATCGATCATTGGCCTTCCCCTCCTGCTTCGCGAGGCTAGCACAAGAGGATTGCCAATTGGTACGTATCCGGAACCGTGGGGTCCGGGACGGCGATAACGCTAACTGACCGGAACGCTAGCAAAAGAGGATTGCGGTCGCCTCTTCGGGCGGCGAGGGTGGGGTTCCGGGGAGTGTGGGGGCCTTCAGTTGTTAGACGCCGCTTATCTGCTGATGATGGCGGCCGCGCCCTTCGCGCCGCCGCCTTCCGACGTCATCGTCGTCACCGCCTCGCGCACCGAAGGGTCGCTCGCCGGGGAGCTCAGCGTCGTCGAGGCCGCCGAGATCGAGCGGACGCAGCCGGCCTCGCTGCTCGAGGTGCTGGACGACGTGGCCGGGGTGCGCGCTTTCTCGACCGGCGGGGCGGGCGGTCGAAGCTTCGTCTCGATCCGCGGCGGCGAGCCCAATTTCACTCTGGTGCTCCTCGACGGGATCAGGCTCAACGACCCGACCAACAGCCGCGGCGGCGGCTTCGACTTCTTCATGATCGACCCGGCCCTGGTCGAGCGGATCGAGGTGACGAGGGATTCGGTTTCGGCGGTGCATGGGTCGGACGCCCTGGCCGGGGCGATCAACATCCGCCTGCGCTCGCCGACGCCGGGCGCGCGGAGCCTGATCATGAGGGGGCAGGCGGGGAGCGAGGGCGATACCGGCTTCGGCGCCGGCCTGGAAGCGGGCTGGAAGGGCGGCGGCGTGCTGGCCGCGGGAAGCTGGTACGACAGCGGCGGCCTGACCCGCGGATCGAGCCTCGAGCGCCGGCAGGCGGTGAGCCAGCTTCGGCACCGGCTCGGGGGGTATGAAGCGCGGCTGATCGGCCTTTACGGCCATGCCGGGCGGTCGGCCTTCCCCGAGGACAGCGGCGGACCGAGGCTCGCCGTCAACCGCGAGCGCGAGACGGGGAACGCCGAAACGATGGCGGCCGGCCTGTCCGTCCGCCGCCCCTCCGGCGCCAGGATCCGGCCC
>JBEVDE010000133.1:0-3353 GCA_040514175.1 Allosphingosinicella sp.
CAGCAGCGCTGGGTGTTCCGCCGAAGACCGCGACCGGGGTCGCCGACCAGAACGACTATGAGCAATATCTCTACGATCCGAACGGCAACCGCGTGCAGCTGCGGAAGCGCGACGGCAAGATCATCGGCTACGACTATGACGCCCTGAACCGGCTCTCGATCAAATATATGCCGGCGCCGTTTCCGACGGTGCGCTGATTCATATTTTGCGCCGCCGCTTCGGGCGTGGCAGGGGCCGCGGTGAAGGAAAAGGGCCGTGTGGGATAAATATGTCTTGTTCATCGACGGCGAGGCGATCGTCATCGACAAGCCGGCGGGCCTCGCCGTCCATCCCGGTTCGCGCACACCCGAAAGCTTAGAGGATTATCTGAAGCATTTCCGCTTCGGCTTCAAACGCGCGCCGCTGCCCGTCCACCGGCTCGACCGCGACACTTCGGGCTGCCTCCTCCTCGCCCGCAACCCCAAGGCCCACAAGCGCTTCCAGCGCGCCTTCGAGGAGAAGAAGGTCAGCAAGACCTATCTCGCCGTCCTCGACGGCGTGCCCGAGGCCCCGGAAGGCGTGATCGACATGCCGCTCGCCAAGACGTCGAGCGAAGCCCAAGGCTGGCGGATGGTGAACGATCCCGAAGGCAGGCCCTCCCTGACCCGCTGGCGCACCCTCGCCGTCCGCGACGGCCGAGCCGTGATCCTCTTCTCGCCCGAGACCGGCCGGACCCACCAGATCAGGGTCCACGCCGCCGACGGCCTCGGCCTCCCGATCTCGGGCGATCCGGTCTACGGCGGCTCGAACGGCCCGATGCTCCTCCACGCTTTGTCGATCCGGGTCGACCGCGACGGCAAGCCCCCGGTCGAGGCGACCGCTCCACTCCCCCCGACCTTCGTCAGCGCGGGGCTGAGCGAGATTTTGGGCGATGTCCTCGACGCCTGAGCCCTTCATCCTCCCCGAGGAGGCGCTCGAGGAGAAGTTCCTCGCCTCGACCGGCCCGGGCGGCCAGAATGTCAACAAGGTCGCCACCGCCGTCCAGCTGCGCTGCGACGTCTTCAGGCTCGGCCTCGCCCCCGCCGTCTACGCCCGCCTGAAGCGCCTCGCCGGAAGCCGAATGACGGCGGAGGGCGAGATCGTCGTCACCGCCCGAACCCACCGCACCCAGGACGCGAATCGCGAGGAGGCCAGGGCCCGTCTCACCGACCTCATCGCCAGAGCCCATGTCGCCCCGCGGCGGCGGGTGAAAACCAAGCCGAGCCGGGCGGCCAAGGCGCGGCGGGTGGACGAGAAGAAGGGCCGGGGCGCGGTCAAGCAGGGGCGGGGCAAGGTCAGGCTGGATTAGGATTCAGGCGCCGCGGCGAGCGCTCATTCGGAACGCGCGCTCCGGCCGAGGATTCGGGGCTCCTGCACATAGCCGAAGCAGCCCTCGCCCGCCCAGCCCCGCCCGTCGGGGAAGCGAAGCTCGATCCCGGCGAGATCGCTCTCGTCCGCAAGCCGCATGTTGACGCCCATGACGACGTTCCCATGCTTTTCCGCCGCGCTCTCGGTCAGGACGAAGTGGGTGGTCGACCCGCACTTCCCGCAGAACCGAATTTGTGCGCCGGGATCGGCCTTGTCCTCCCGGCAATAGCCCTGGCCAGCGCCCTCGACGCTCACCTCGGACGGATGGAAATAGGCCCAGCGCGCGCCCGACTTGCTGCACAAAGTGCAGTTGCACTCATGGACATAGTCGGGCCGCTTCGCGGTTTCGACGCGGACCTGGCCGCAAAGGCAGGAGAGTTTCAGCATGATCCCGGGATAGCAGGACAGCCGCGGGGCCGGTAGCCGCCGCTCGGGGCTGGCAGATCGGCGTTCGAAGGCCCACATCCGCGGCGGGGCAAGGGAGCAACAATGTACGACTTCCAGATCGACACGGCCGACAGGGCCGAAGCCTGGCGCCAGATCGTCGCCGCCGCCGACGCGCTCACCGCGGGCGAGCCCGACGCGGTCGCCAACATGGCCAATGTCGCGGCCTTGCTGTGGGAGACGCTTGGGGACATTAACTGGGCCGGCTTCTACCGCAATGTCTCCGGCGAGCTGGTGCTCGGGCCGTTCCAGGGCCGCGCCGCCTGCATCCGGATCCCGTTCGGCAAGGGGGTTTGCGGGACCGCGGCGGCAAGCCTCGAGCCGCAGCTGGTCGACGACGTCGACGCCTTTCCCGGCCATATCGCCTGCGACAGCGCCTCGCGCTCGGAGCTGGTGGTGCCGCTGATTCACGACGGGATTCTGCTCGGCGTGATCGATCTCGACAGCCCGAGCCGCGCCCGCTTCGACGCCGCGGACCTGGCGGGGTGTCTCGAATTGGCACGCCGCCTCGCACCGCGCCTGTGCGCCGGTAGCAATGCCCCCGCGCAAGCGTTAAAAATGTCTTAACGGGCCCCGACTCCTGCCGGGGCCTCGAGACGCACTCGCGCACAGGGGACGAAGATGAGCAAGCTCTGGCTAATCGGGTTGGCCGCATCGGCGGCCTGGGCTCCCGCCGCAATCGCGCAGCACGCGCCGCCGCCGCCGCCGCCGCCGCCCATGGCCCATGGCGTCCACGCTCCGGGGGCGCCGATGACTCACCCCGGGATGCACCATCCGAGGCCGGGCCAGATGGGCGCAATGCACCAGCGCTTCGGCCGCGGCCATGTCGTCCCGCCCCAGTTCCGCGGCCGCCAGTTCATCGTCAACGACTGGCGGATGTTCGGCTTCCCGGCGCCGATGCCGGGCGGCCGGTGGATCCGCTACCATGACGACGCCCTGCTGATCGACGGCGACGGCCGGGTGATGGACGGCCGCTACGGCTGGGACTGGGACAGGCACGGCGAGCGCATGGCCCATGACGAGGGCTATGACGAAGATTACGCCGGATCGGATTATGGGCGCGACGAGGATTACGGCCACGACGAGGATATGCGGGGCCATCACGGCGACCGCGGCGAGCGGGTCGTGCGAGTCATCCGGCGCGGGGACGGCTATCGCGGCGACAGGGGCGATTGCCGGCGGAGCTGCACCCGGGTTCACGTCCCGCCGCCGCATCCCGGCTATGGCTATGGCTACGGAGCGGGCTGCGGCTGCGGGCCGGTCGTCGTCACCGAGACGATCACGACCACCGCGCCCGTGGTCGAGACCCGTACCTATTACGAGACCGTCTACGAGCACCGCGCCGCACCGCGCCGCCATTATTCTAAGCCGGTCGTGCGCCGCTACGCGAAGCCGGTTGTCCGCCGCTCGGTCAAGGCCGCGCCGCGCCCGGGCGAACGGGGGTAGGAGCTCCGTCGCCCCAGCGAAGGCTGGGGCCCCAAGGGGTGAAGACCGCTGGTGTCTTTCACCCGCCGGGATCCCAG
>JBEVDE010000172.1:0-11881 GCA_040514175.1 Allosphingosinicella sp.
CTGCTCACCATCCTCATCGTCTATCTGCTGCTCGCCGCGCAGTTCGAAAGCTTCGTCCATCCCGCCGTGATCATCACCACCGTGCCGCTGGCGGTGGCGGGCGGGATGATCGGGCTGGCGATCATGGGCCAGACGATGAATCTCTACAGCCAGGTCGGCCTCGTCATGCTGGTCGGCCTTGCCGCCAAGAACGGCATCCTGATCGTGGAGTTCGCCAACCAGCTGCGCGACGCCGGCCGCGACATCGGCACCGCCATTCGCGAGGCGTCGCGGCGGCGGCTGCGGCCGATCCTGATGACCTCGATCGCGACCGTCGCGGGCGCGGTGCCGCTGATGCTCGCCGGCGGCGCAGGGGCGGCGGCGCGCACCGCGATCGGGGTCGTCATCGTCTTCGGAGTGTCGATCTCGACACTGATCACCCTGTTCCTGATCCCGCTCCTCTATTCGCGCCTCGCCCGCTACACCGGCTCGCCGCTGGCGGTGGCGGGCGGGATCATCGGCCTCGCCGTGATGGGCCAGACGCTCAACCTCTACAGCCAGGTCGGCATCGTCATGCTGGTCGGCCTCGCCGCCAAGAACGGCATCCTCATCGTCGAGTTCGCCAACCAGCTTCGCGACCAGGGGCGAGACATCGGCCAGGCGATCCGCGAGGCCTCGGCCCGGCGCCTCCGCCCGATCCTGATGACGTCGATCGCCACCGTCGCCGGAGCGGTGCCGCTGATGCTGGCGAGCGGCGCCGGCGCCGCCGCCCGCACCGCGATCGGAGTCGTCATCGTCTGGGGCGTGTCGATCTCGACCCTGATCACCCTCTTCCTGATCCCGCTCCTCTATTCGCGCCTCGCCCGCTACACGGGCTCGCCGCTGGCGGTGACGAGGAAGCTCGAGGAGCAGCTCAACCATCCCCAGCCGGCGCCGGCGGAATGAGGGGAATGAAGTGACCCAGAAAACGGGGACAGCATATATTTTCCCGAACCCGTCGAAAAAACGGGGACAGCATATATTTTCTCAGACCCGCGGGCGGCCGGATGGCGGCGCCCGGAAAATATATGCTGTCCCCGTTTTTCGGGAGCGGCGCGATCCCCGGGCGGCCGGGGGCCTGGAAAATATATGCTGTCCCCGTTTTCATGCCGGCGGAGCGGGATGAAGTGACCGCGATCGCGTCCAGGTCCCAGCTCAGGATGTCGTTCCTGCGCTATGCTTTGTTCACCGTTCCGCTGGTGCTCCTGCTCGGCACCGTCTCCGGGCGAATCTCCGGCTCGGGCTATGGCAATGCCTGGTTCGACGCGCTCCAGAAGCCGGAAATCATGCCGCCGGGATGGGTGTTCGGAGCGGCCTGGACCGCGCTCTACATCCTCCTCGGCCTCGCTGTCGCCCTGATCCTCCACGCCAAAGGCGCCCGCGGACGCGGCCTCGCCCTGAGCCTGTTCGTCCTCCAGCTCCTCCTCAACTACGCCTGGTCGCCGATCTTCTTCGCCTATCACGAGGTCGGCGCCGCCTTCTGGACGATCCTCGCGATGATCGTCATTTCGGCGGTCACCGCGGTCCTGTTCTGGCGGATCCGCCGCTCGGCCGGACTGCTGATGCTGCCCTATATCGCCTGGCTCGGCTTCGCGGCGACCCTCACCTGGCAGATCGGCCTTCTCAACCCGGAGGCGGCGGAGCTTGCGCCGGACGCCTCCACTACCGATATCCCGCTCTAGGCACTTTCACAGGAGGGCTCGCGATGCAGTCCGAAAACCGTCTGTTCGATGATTTCGTCAAGGTCATGAACGGCGCCGCCGGCACCATCGCCGGCATGGGCCGGGAGGCCGAGAACGGCCTCCGCGAGCGCATGCGCGACTGGGTCGGGGGCCTCGACATGGTCTCGCGCGAGGAGTTCGAGGCGATGAAGGCGATCGCCATCGCCGCCCGCGAGGAGAGCGCGGCTCTGAAGAGCCGGGTCGAGGCGCTCGAGGCGGCGGCGGCGAAGCCGAAGCGCAAGCCGGCCGGAGAAGCCGGTACGGGGCCTGCAGGCCAGTAATCCACAACATATTGTGGTCGCTCGATCTGCGTTCTTGCGCCGGCGCGCTCGCGCGGGCAGATTCAGGGAAGCGAAGCGGCCGGGAAGCTGAGTGATGAACGTGGACGAATTCGAGCTGGAGCGCGAGCCGGGCGGCCCGATCGACATGCTCGAACATTATTTCAGCGCCCATGGCTGGGCTTGCGAGCGCGGCGAGGACGAGATCGTCGCCAATTTCCAGGGCAGCTGGGCGCAATATGAGATGCGCGCCGTCTGGCGCGACGAGGATCATGTCCTCCAGTTCCTCGCCCTCCCCGACATCAGGGTCGCCCAGGACAAGCGCGCCGCCGTCTACGAGACGATCGGCCTCATCAACGAGCAGCTCTGGATCGGCCATTTCGAGCTGTGGGCGAGCTCGGGCCTGGTTCTCTTCCGCCACGCCACCTTGCTCGAGGGCGAGGAAGGCGGAGTGCTCACCCTCCAGCATGCCGAAACCCTGGTCGAGGCGGCGATCGAGGAATGCGAGCGCTTCTACCCCGTCTTCCAGTTCGTCCTCTGGGCCGGCAAGACCCCCCAGGAAGCGATCGCCGCCGCGCTCATCGAGACCCAGGGCGAGGCGTAATCCGTAGACGGAAATAATGGTTCTTCCGCTTGATCTAACCCGTTCGCGCTGAGCCTGTCGAAGCGCTTTCCTTTCTGCAAGTTTCGGTGAAGGGGAGGGCTTCGACAAGCTCAGCCCGAACGGTCTAGGGGGCGCCTCATGACCCGACTCACTCTTCCCGGCCCCCTCTTCCTGATCGGCTGCGGCAACATGGCCGGAGCGATGCTCGAAGGGTGGCTCGCCGCCGGCGCCGATCCGCGCCTGATCACCGTCGTCCGGCCCAGCGGGCGGCCCCCCGCGCCCGGCATCCGCACTCTCACCCGGCTTCCCGAGGACGAAGTGCCGGCGGTGGTCCTGCTCGGCGTCAAGCCGCAGAAGCTGGCCGAGGTCGCGCCTCTCGTCGCGCCCGCCGTCGAGGCCGAGACTCTCCTCGTCTCGATCCTGGCGGGAACCACGCTGGCCGCGTTGCGCGGCCTTTTCCCGACGCCGCGGACGATCGTCAAAGCCATGCCCAATCTGCCGGTCAGCCTGCGCCAGGGGGTGACCGAGCTCCACACCGACGGCGCGAGCGGCGAGGCCGGCAGGAACGAGGCCGAGCGCCTGATGCGGGCGCTCGGCCATGTCGAATGGTTCGAGGACGAAGGCCTCTTCGCGGTCGCCGGGACCCTCACCGCCGCCGCCCCGGCCTTCCTCTACCGCTTCCTCGACGCCCTGGCCGCGGCGGGGGAAAATCTCGGACTTCCGGCGGAGCAGTCGGCCCGGCTCGCCGCGGCGATGACCGAAGGAGCGAGCGCGCTCGCGGCGCGATCCGGAGCGGCGCCGGGTGAGCTCGCCCGCCGGGTCGCAAGCCCCGGCGGCACCACCGAAGCGGGACTTGCGGTGCTCGACGAGGCGGACGGGCTCAGGGCGTTGATCCTCCGGACGCTCGAGGCTTCGCGGCGACGCGGCCGGGAAATGGCCGGGGAGCAGTTAAACGCCCGATGAACGGCGTGTAGTTTCCGGTTCATGCAACGGGGATTAAGCTCCGCTCGTTCTTGCGGCGTCCGCGATCCGCGCGGGCGCTCCAGTCGAGGAGGAACGGGTATGCGTATTTTGATTCTCGCCGCGTCGCTCGCCGCCGCCGTCGCGATTCCGGCGACGGCCGCTTCGGCCCAGCGCTACGGCGGCTATGGCTACGGTTACGGCAACGGCAATGGTTACGCCTACGGCCGGGGCCATCGCGGCAACGAGGTGCGCGACGAGCTGCGCGAATGCCGCCGTGAGCTTCGCCGCGCCGACAGCCGCTGGGAATATCGGCGCGAGCTGCGCGAATGCCGGCGCGAGATCGCCGAGGCGCGGCGCGACAGCCGCTACGGCCGTTACGATCGCCACGACCGTCGCGACCGGCGCTATCGCGGCTGGTAGGATCCGCTTCGGGGCCGCCGCCTAAGCCGGGGGCGGCCCGTCGGGCGTGAGGTCGAGGGCGGCCCGGTAGCTGCCGTCCATCAGGAACGGCACCGAGCTGTGGCCGTGGGCGATCTTCCACACGCCCTCCTCGCGGCGGAAGGCGAGCGTCGAGCGCATCCACATGTCGACGGCGCGGCCGCCTTTCAGCCTGCCGTGAAGGCGGTTCAGGCTTCGGCTCCAGCCGGTGTCGCCGCCGGCCTCGACGTGCAGGTCGCGTATCTCGATCCCGATCGGGCCTTCCCAGCCCGACAGCCAGGCGATGAGCCCCGCTTCGTCGCGCGCGGCCCCGGGACCGAGCGCCAAAGGCGGCGCCAGCTCGAAGGCGACGATGTCCGCCGCCAGGGTCGCCAGCGCCCGCGATGCATCCTTGTCGCGGATCGCCGCCGACCTTTCCTCGATCAGGGTCCGGATCTCGTCTTCGTCCCGGCTCATTCTTGCGGCCGCTATTTTTTCTCGGAAACCTCGCCCGGCTGGGCGGCGGGGATCATCGCCCTGCATTCGGGAAGGCCGAGCTCGCGCGCATCCTTGCAGGGGCTGACCTGTACGTCGCCATTGGGCGCGAGGTAGAGGGCATAGTCGCCCGTGTCGGTGCAATGGGCGGTCCACATCGCCATCGTCTTATATTGCTGCTGATATTGGCCTCGATCGACCCGCTTGCAGCGCCGGCCGTTGTCGCGAAGCGCGCGATACAGGCCGAGGTAGCGGGTCGGCTCGCTCAGCGCCTTAAGCTGGTCGCTATATTGGTTGGCGGCGACGACCTGGGTGACGTTGCGCTCCGGAGCGCCGTCCTCGCAGCCGGCGAGAAGGATCGCGCATGCCGTCATCGTCGCCCAGGCCTTCATGTCTCACTCCCTTGCTCGTTCCTTCAATACGCTCGGGCGAAGCGGTCGTTGCGGTCGAAGCCGAGCCGCTCGACGCCGGCGCGCTTCACATGCGCGAGAACCCGGTCGAAATCCTCATAACGCGTTTCCGCCTCGGCGCGGAAGAGGAGGAAGTCGTCCGGGCCCGAGTCGCGAAAGGCGGCGAGGCGGGCGGGGAGCTCGGCCTCGGCGATCGGAGCGCCGTCCCAGGTGAGCCGGCTGGCCGTGTCGAGGGCGAGCCGGTGGGTTTCCGGCTCCTCCTGGGTCATGCCGTTGGGAGGCAGTTTGATCTTCACGCTGTGGGTGGTGAGCGGGAGGGTGATGATGAACATGATGAGAAGGACGAGCATGACGTCGATGATCGGCGTCGTGTTGATGGCGCTGAAGGGCTGCTCGGCGACTTCGGCATAAGCGATGCGGCGGCGGCGGTTCGTCATCTCGGCCTCCTCGATGTGATGTAACATCATTACATGAATCACTCTGGCCGGTAAAGGTTCCCCGTCGCCCCGGCGCAGGCTGGGGCCCCGGCGAAATTCAGGCGCCGAGTCTTCGACCCTCCGGGGTCCCGGCCTTCGCCGGGACGACGGGCCTAGCGTTTTTCGCCCGTATAGATCCGCCAGCGTCGATCCGGCCCGGAGGTCGCCTTGCGCATGGTGACGCTGCCCGCGCTGCTGAAGGGCTTGCCGCCGCGGAAGGTGCCGCGGATCATCACCGGCACCTCGACATAGGCCCAGCCCCGGGCCTCGACCGGCTCGCTAGGCGCTCCGACATCGGCCTGGTAGGCGGCATAAGCCTTGAAATTGTCGGCGAACCGCCGCCGCGCCTCGTCGCCGGACTCGCCCGAGCGCATCGCCCAGGCGGAGTCATAGTCGCCCGATTCGATCCGTTCGTAATAGCGCCTGAGGGCGTCCGCGGCGTCGCCGCTGTCTTCGCGATCCTGCGCCGTCGCCACCGGCGGCTCGAGCTCCGGCATGGGCGGCTGCTCGGCCTTTTCGCGCCTCTCGGCCTGCTGGGGAGTCTCGCGTTCCCCGCCGCAGGCGGCGAGGAGGAGCAGCATGAGGAGGGCGATGAAGCGCATTCCTGGCGCTATAGCGGGTCGGAAGGTGAAATCCTCCCCCGGATTTCCCGGGGGAGGGGGACCAGGCGAAGCCTGGTGGAGGGGTTCTTCGGGTTCCAGCAGAACCCCTCCACCGCGCTCCGCGCGGTCCCCCTCCCCGAGAAATCTCGGGGAGGATCAAGCCCTACGCGCTCAGCCGGCTCTGGGTGCCGTGGATGAGGTCGGTGGCGCGCTCGAAGCTCATCGGGCGGCCGAAGAGATAGCCCTGGATCTGGTGGCAGCCGAGGTCGCGCATGCGGGTGAAATCGTCGGCGGTCTCGACCCCTTCCGCGGTCACCGTCATCCGGAAGCTCTTGGCGAGCTGGACGATCGACTGGATGATCGCCACCGTCTCGCGGTTGCTGCCCGCCTCGCGGACGAAGCTGCCGTCGATCTTGAGCTTATGGAAGACGGCCTTGTTGAGGTAGCCGAGCGAAGAATAGCCGGTGCCGAAATCGTCCAGCGCGATGCCGACGCCGAGGGCGCGCAGCCTCTTGAGCACGTCGAGCGAGCCTTCCGAATCGCCGAGGAACACCGATTCGGTCACCTCGAGCTCGAGCCGGTTGGCCTTGAGCCGGTATTTGGCGAGCGCTTCGGAAACCGTGTTGGGAAGCGCGGGCAGGATCAGCTGGCGGGCCGAGAGGTTGAGCGCGACGCTGATATAGTCGGGCCAGACCGAGGCGGCGCGGCAGGCTTCGTCGATCACCCAGTCGCCCAATTGCATGATCAGGCCGGTTTCCTCGGCGAGCGGGATGAACTCGACCGGGGACACCATGCCGCGGGTGGGATGATGCCAGCGGATCAGGGCCTCGAAGCCGACCAGGCTCTGGTCGGCGGCGTTGACCAGCGGCTGATAGTCGAGCCTGAACTGCTTCAGCGACAGCGCCTGGCGAAGATCCTGCTCGAGCCTCAGCCGGTCCTCGGCCTCGTTCTGCATGTCGGCGGAGAAATAGCAGCAGGTGCCGCGGCCCTGACCCTTCGCCTGATACAAAGCGAGGTCGGCCTTCTGGATGAGGTCGTCGACGCTCTGGCCGTCGATCGGGCCGAAGGCGCAGCCGATCGAGACTCCGATGCGGATCTCGGCCTTGTCGATATGATAGGGCTCGGCGACCGCGGCGATGATCCGGCGGGCGAGATCGTCGACCTTCTTGCGGCTCTGGGCGTCGCGGATGACGATGGCGAATTCGTCGCCGCCCATCCGGCCGACATGGCCCGATTCGCCGGCTTCCTTGACCAGCCGCTGCGACACGCTCTTCAGCACCGCGTCGCCCTTGGGGTGGCCGAACGTGTCGTTGACCGGCTTGAAGCCGTCGAGGTCGAGGAACATGATCGCGCAGGGGACATTGCTCGACTGCGAGGTCGACAGCGCCTCGCCGAGCAGCTGGCGCACGCGGCCGCGATTGGGAAGGCCCGAGAGCACGTCCATGTTGGCGAGATTGGTCAGCCGCTCCTGCGTCCGGCGCACTTCCGTGATGTCGGAGCCGACACCGCGAAAGCCCTGGAACTGGCCGGCCATGTCGATGATCGGGTCGCCGGCGAGGCTGATCCAGCGCGTGCCGCGGCGGGTCTTCAGCTCCATCTCGAGGCTTGCGAAAGGCGCCCGGGCGAGCAGGGTGCGGCCGAGCGCGCTGTTGCCGCCCAAAGTCGCCGGAAGCGAATGGCCGATCAGCTGGCTCGCCGAGCGGCCGAGCAGGGAGGTCATCCGCGAGGAGATGTAGACGACCCGGTTCTCGGCATCGACCTGCCACAGCCAGCCGACCCCGCGATGCTCATATTCCTTGAGCAGGAGGCGGACCGATTCGGCCTGGGTGCGGACGTTGGCGATGGTCTGGAGCTGGCCGAAGGTCCAGCGCGTGAGCCGGGCCACGCCGAAGATGGCGACCGCGGCGACTCCGACGATCGAGGCGCCGAAGGTCGGGTCGAGGTCCGAGCTGCCGAGATAATAAGCGCAGCACAGGAAGAAGGTCATGGTCGCGATCCACGCGAACGCGGCGGCCGGAACCGAGGCGAGGCCGATCGCGGCCATGATCATCGCGCCCATCGCCCCGCCGATGACGACCTGAACCTCGTGCGGCTGGGTGGCGAAGGCGTAGGTGGGGAGAGCCGACCAGATCGCTGCAAGCGCCACCGCTTCGCCCATCGCCCGGAACAGCGGACGGCCTTCGGCGGAGCGGCTCTCGGCCGCGGCGCCTTCCGTCCTGGCCGAGCGGAAATAGGTCCAGTTGGCGAAGCCGACGAGGCCCAGCCAGGCCGCGATGAACTCGATCCGGGTGGTGCCGAGCATGGCCCAGGCGACCAGCAGGGCGGCGCCGGCGCCGGTGAGGGCGAAAAAGGGCGCGAAGAGGAGCCGGGTCTGAGCCTGGCCGTTGTGCAGATGGGCGTCGCGAAGCCTCTGGCTGCTCGCGTCGGCGCCGACGCTCTCATCCGCCAGCTCGGCCGGTTCCAATTCCTGCGAGTCGACATCCAAGGGAACGGGCGCGTGGTACATGGGAATCCTGCATCCTGCCGGGTTGCCCAATCCCTACGCGGAGAGTTTTGATGGAGTGTTAAGGCCCACGGCCTTTGCGGTAAGCCGTGCGGGACTTAGCAATTTTCGTATTTCCAGTTCCGCCTTTTCCCCTCGGCCATCCATTCGACCGCCTGGGCGATGCGCTTGTCGCGGGTCTCCGGCCGCTTCGCCTCGGCCACCCATTGGACATATTCGCGCCGGCAGCTCGGCGGGAAGCCGTCGAACGTGGCCCGGGCGGCGGGATTGGCGGCCAGCGCGGAGTCGAGCTCCGGCGGAGTCTCCGGCTCGGGCTTGGGCGCCGCTTTCGGCCGGGCCGGACGGGCGCCGGAGTCGGTCAGCGCCATCGCCTTGCGGATCAGGGCGTGGAGGATGTCGTCCGGCGGAAGATCGGCCACCGACGTCAGCCGACCGAACTGGCCCATGGCGTCGCGCTCCGCCCCGGTCTCGCCGAGCACTTCTTTGGCCCGCCAGAAGCCGAACGTGGCATGGGCCTTGAAGGCCGCCATGCCGGCGAGCATCTGCCCCTTGTAGAGGAAATGCGGCATGCTCCACTTCAATGTCTCCTCCGCCTCCGGGCAGGCGGCGTGAAGGGCGGCGCGGAGATGCTCGAGGATCGGCCGGGCGAAATCCGCCTGGCGGGCGATATAGGCGTCGAGGCGCGGGTCGGTGGACATGGCGAAAATATAGACTCGTTCCAGCCTTGAATCGATTCGGTTCGGCGAGATTGCGGGAACCCTCGATTCCTCAAGGCTTTGGCACCCGATTGTGTCGAGGGATCGGGCCCATGCGCGCCGCCAGATTGTCGTCCAGCGTCATCGCCCGAATCGCCTATGACGAGGAGGCGCGGGCGCTCAGCATCTGGTTCCGCGAGACCGGCCGCTACATTTATTCGGACGTTCCGAAGGCCCTGTACGACGCCCTTCGCAAGGCGCCCTCGGCCGGCCGCTTCTACAATGAATGCATCAAGCGCCGCTTCCCCTGCAGGCCGGATCCGGAAAGGCGGAAATTCCGGCCGGCATGAGCCGGCGTTGCGCCCCGCCGCCATTTATGATTATGGCCGGTCGAGGAGATAAGCCTTGCGTCTGAAGACCTTAACCTACACGAGCCGAGCCCGCCTCGACCTTGCCGACGACGACCTGGGCACGATCCATCAGACCGCCCGGCATCTCAACGCCCTCGACGGCATCTCCGGGCTCCTCCTCTTCGACGGCTCGCGCTTCCTTCAGATCATCGAGGGGGCGGAAGACGCGATCGACAATCTCGTCGAGCGGCTTCGGATGGACCCCCGCCATTCGGCCTTCGAGGTGCGCGACGAGCGCTATGTCGACCGGCGTTCCTTCGCCGACTGGTCGATGGAGCTCGTCCGGGTGAGCGCGGGCTACGGGCGCGCGAGGGAGGAGGTCGCCGCGATCCTGCCCGCCGCTGTCGCCGCGCCGGTGCGCGAGCTGGTGCTGAGGATGTCGGGCCAGCTCGCCGAGGCGTAGCGCAGGGAGCCCCGGCGAAGGCCGGGGACCAGCCCCCTTCCGAAAGACTGGATCCCGGCCTTCGCCGGGAAGCGCTCAGCCCCTGCTCCACCCCGACTTCGGCGGCTGGTGCAAATTTGCCTCCGGGATCAGCCGCCTGAGCTTGCCCGCGAAGCGCCTCAGGCAAACTTCGCTCTCGCCCAGCGGCCCCGGCACGTAGCTTCTGGACGCCATGCCCTGCTGGACGCCCTCGATCAGCGCCGTGTCCTCGGCATTGACTCGGCGGTTGATCCGCCAGTTGAGGTAGCGCGCCGCTCTCATCTCGCGGCGGTTGTCGGGCAGCGCGTAGCTGATCTCGCGGATCACCGTCTCGGTCGGCGAGACCGGCAGGAATTGCATGAAGTCGATCTGGTCCGGATAGAGGTCGAAGGCGACGTTCGGCCAGAGCTTGAAATAGAGCCAGCGCCGCTGGAGCTCCGGCGGCAGGTGGGGCACCGCGGGGAGGTGCTTCTGATAGGCGCGCTCGGACATATTGGCGGACGGGCGCTCGATGAGGTCCCCCGCCATCCGGTCGGCATGCTCCCCCGCCGAGATCGCATAGCCGCGGCCGAAAAGCCGGGTGAGGCCGGGATGGGCGACGTTGATGTGGAGCCCGTCCGAATAATTGTCGGCGACATTCTTCCAATTGACCTCGCGCGGCCGAAGCGTGACCCGGCCGAGCGCCTCCAGCGCCTCGAACCGGTAGGGCGCGATCTCGGCCTCGTGCGGCGCCATCATCTCGGCCACGGAGGGTCCGCCGGCCTCGAGCCGGACGAAGAGGAAGCCGTGCCACGTCTCGAGCTCGACCGGGACGAGGCCCAGCGCCGACGTCTCCAGCCCGGGATAGTCGCTCTTGTGCGGGACCCCGATCAATCGGCCGTCGAGCGCGTAGGTCCAGGCGTGATAGGGGCAGGTCAGCCGCTTCGCGCAGCCGGCGCCGCCGCTCACCACCCGCGAGCCGCGGTGGCGGCAGACGTTCGAAAAGGCGCGGACGGCGCCGTCGTCGCCGCGCAGGACGATGACGCTCTCGCCGAGATAGTCGAGGGTCCGCCAGTCCCCGGCGGCGGGAATGTCGTTGCCGTGACAGACCACCTGCCAGGAGGGCCGGATCACCCGCTCCATCTCCACTTCGAAGAACTCGCGGTCGCGATAGATCCAGCCCGGCAGGCTGAGCTCCGGTTCGGGCGCGGCGGCGAGGTGGGAGGCGCGGGGCATGGCCGATAGTGGCAAAGTGAGCAATGAAAGTCACGTCGTCCCAGCGAAGGCCGGGACCCCGGCGAGTGAAAGGCGCCGCAGTCTTCACCCGCCGGGGCCCCAGCCTCCGCTGGGGCGACGTCCCTTGCACATCCGCTCCACTTGCCGGACAACGCCCGAATGACCACCGAGCTCAATGTCCTCGCCTGGGGCTGCATCCTCGCCCTCGTCCACATCTTCGTCGCGGTGCGCTTCAAGACCCGGCAATATGGCACGAAATGGAATGTCGGCGCCCGCGACGAGGATTTGCCGCCGCCGCAGCCGATCGTCGGCCGGCTCGCCCGGGCGCAGGCCAATTTCTTCGAGACCTTCCCGATCTTCGCCGCCGCGGCGCTGATCGTCGCCGTCGCCGGCCTTCACGATCGCTGGACGGCGATCGGCGCCTGGCTGTGGCTCGGTGCCCGGATCGTCTACCTGCCGCTCTATGCGCTCGGCGTGCCGGTGGTCCGGACGATCGCCTTCCTGGTCAGCGTCGCCGGAATCGCTCTGGTGCTTCGGCCGGCGCTGGTGGCCGGCCTGAGCTGACCGTCATCCCAGCGAAGGCTGGGATCCCAGGGGGCGAAGAGCGCCGACGCCTTTCACCCGCCGGGGCCCCAGCCTTCGCTGGGGCGACG
>JBEVDE010000174.1:0-2513 GCA_040514175.1 Allosphingosinicella sp.
GACTGCACCCTCTCGGTGAATCCGTTCGACATCCAGGAGCAGGCCGACGGGATCCACCGCGCGCTGACCATGGAGCCGGAGGAGCGGGCGCTGCGGTCGAAGCGCCTCAAGGAGATCATCATGGAGCGCGACCCGGGCGATTGGGTCGACGAACAGCTCGCTGACATCCGCGCCAAGCGCTCGCCGGCGCAGGTTCGCTAGCGCTCGATACGGAATTCGCCCGGCGGCGGCGGCGGCGTGGGGATCGGCGCGGGGACAAGGATCGGTGGGGGCGGCTGTGGGGTGCTCGCCGGGTCCGGGTGCGGCTCTGGATCGTGGCGGGGGTGATGAGGATCGTGGTGATTGATCCTCGGGGATCGGTGGTGTGCGCGACGATGTTCGCCGGGGTCCCGCTTCGGGGGTGGGTCTTTCGCCGGTGGTTGCGACATGGTCGGCAAGTTGAGCGGGGGCGCCACGGGGGGAGGCCCGGCGGGCGGCGGCGCGGGAACCAGGCCGACGTCGGCCGGCACGGGCGGTGGCCGGTCGCTACCCAGCAGGGCGGGAAGACTTGCGATTCCGGCGAGCAAGGCGGCGGCGATCGCCGCGGCGCGCCCGACGCTTGCCCATCTGATCCGCCTTCCCGCCACTCAGGAGTGAGCGATCGCTGTCTCCTCCTCTCCCCCGTGGCCGGCCGCGGCCGCACCCGGCCGCTATAGTCGCGCGTCGCTGTGAACCGGCATTACGAACTCATATTGATGCTCGACCCGGAATCCGCGGACGAGGCCCGCGAGAAGATCGCGGGCGACGTGCGCCAGCAGATCGAGGGCGGCGGAAGTTTGGACCGTGCCGACGTCTGGGGGATACGCAAGCTTGCCTACGAGATCCGGCAACGGAACGAGGCGGACTACCGCTACTACCGCTTCCAGGGGGAGCCCGACCTGCTCGAGCGCCTCGACCACAGCCTGAAGATCATCGACGCCGTTCTCCGCTTCCGGATCTTCAAGGTCGACCCCGAGACGCCGACCAACGCTCCGCCGGCCACCGAGCGCCCGGCCTCGGTCGGATCGGACCGCGGCGATCGCGAGCGCCGCCCGCGTCGAGACGACCGCGACGAGTAGCTCGGCCGCATGAACGGGTTGCTCGTTTCGGAGCACCCTCGCGTAACGCAGTTTCCGGCCTTTCTCCACGACGGGGGAGAGAACCCGCCGCGCCGCTGCTTAGTATCGACGTTCGGAATCGAAAGGAAGAAGGGAGCCTAAGTTGGCCAGCTCAAACATCAATTCGGTCGTAGTCACAGGTAATTTGACGAAGGACCCCGAGCTGCGCTCGACTCCCGGCGGGACCTCCGTCTGCAAGCTCCGAGTGGCCGTCAACAGCCGCCGAAAGGACGGCTCCACCGGCGAGTGGGTCGACAAGCCCAACTACTTCGACGTCACCGTCTGGGGCGCGCAGGGTGAGAACTGCGCCAACTACCTCTCGAAGGGACGGCCGGTGGCGGTGCAGGGACGTCTGGACTGGCGCGAATGGGACGCGCAAGATGGATCGAAGCGCCAAGCCGTCGAAATAATTGCCGACAGCGTCCAGTTCCTCGGCTCGCGCTCGGACAACCCGGGCGGCGGTGGCGGAGGGGGCAACGGCTTCCAGCCGACCTCGGACGTACCCGCCGATACTTCGGACTTCGAGGGCGCCGGGGCCAGCTCGGGCGGCGGCTCGGACGACGACATCCCCTTCTAAGGAAGGCGGCGCTTTCCTCGGGGAGCGGAGGCGAAGCCGGGTCGTCGCTACCATTCGCGCCCCTCATGGCTCGACAGCAGCGACAGACCCAGACCGGTGGCGGCCGCAGGCGCCGCGGGCTCTCCGATCGCGGACGCCCCCGCAAGTACACGCGGATAAACGCTGAGGCGATCGACTACAAGGACCTGAACCTGCTGCGGCGCTTCATCTCCGATCGGGGCAAGACCCGGTCCCGTCGGGTCACGGGCCTCTCGAGGAAGCATCAACAGCAGCTCGCGCTGGCGGTGAAGCGAGCCCGCGAGCTCGCTCTGCTGCCATACGTCGGCGAACGGTAGGCCGATGGCACAGGCGGTTCTGCTCAAGGACGTAGAGGGGCTCGGCGAGGCCGGCACCGCGGTCGATGTCTCGCCCGGCTACCTGCGCAACTACCTCGTCCCGCGCAAGCTGGCGCAGCCGGCCACCAAGGGCGCCCTCGAAGAGGCCCAGCGTAGGCGCGAGCGGGAGGCGGAGGCCGAGCGACAGGCGGCGGAGCGGGCCGAAGAGGCCTCGACGCTGCTCTCCAAGACGGTGCTGACGATCAATCACAGAGCCGGCGAGGACGGAAGGCTTTTCGGCTCGGTGACCTCGGCGGAGATAGCGGACGCGATCCAGGCTGCCCGCGGCATTCGGATCGACCGAAAGAAGATCCGTCTCGAGGAGCCGATCCGGGAGACCGGCACCTTCATGGTCGACGTCGAGGTCGGCGGTGGCGTCACCGCCTCGGTCAAGACGATCGTCGCCGAGTTGCGAGAGGGCCCCAA
>JBEVDE010000179.1:0-11892 GCA_040514175.1 Allosphingosinicella sp.
TAGACCCAGCCGAGCATGTCCAGGGGCCGGAAAAGCTGGGCGAGAAGGGTGTTGACGAGGACGACGTCGCCGGTGGTGAACTGGCCGCGGCTCCAGCCCCACACGGTATAGCCCATCGCCCCCGCCATCATCAAATTGGTGATCAGCGACTGGCCGATGTTGAGCCAGGCGAGCGACGTCTCGTTCTTGACCGACGCGTCGGCGAAGGCCCGCATCGCGCCGCCGTAGCGCTTCGATTCGCGGGCCTCGGCGCCGAAATATTTGACGGTCTCGTAATTGAGCAGGGAATCGACGGCGCGTCCGATCGCCTGGTTGTCGACCTCGTTCATCCGGCGCTGGAGCTGCGCCCGCCATTCGGTGACGAAGCGGGTGAAGGCGATATAGGCGACGACCATGACGAGGGTCGCGACGACCAGGCCGGCGCCGAACTTGACCCCGAAGATGACGCAGATGACGGCCAGCTCGACGATCGTCGGGGCGATGTTGAAGAGGAGGAAGTAGAGCATCATGTCGATGCTCTTGGTGCCGCGCTCGACGATCTTGGTGAGCGCCCCGGTCCGCCGCTCGAGGTGGAAGCGGAGCGACAAAGAGTGGATGTGCGCGAACACCCGTTCGGCCAGCCGCCGCGCCGCGTCCTGCCCGACCCGCTCGAAGATCGCGTTGCGGAAATTCTCGAACAGCACCCCGGCGAAGCGCGCGCCGGCATAAGCGAGCACCAGCCCGACGGCGAGCCCGACGGCGGCGTCGGCGCCTTTGGCGCTCCCCGACATGATGTCGATCGCGCCCTTGTAGACGAAGCCGGTGCTGAGCGAGATGCCCTTGGCGAGCAGAACGAGCAGAAAAGCGATGACGACCCGTGCCTTCAGCCCCGGCTCTCCCGCCGGCCACAGGTAAGGCAGGAAGCGCCGCATCGCGCTCCAGCCGGCGCGGGGGGTGGTGTCGGAGGATTCGAGCGGGCGCATCGGGTCCTAAGTAGGGGTTTGTCGGAGCGAACCCAAGTTCAGGTCCGATCCCTCAAGTGGCGTTGGTTATCCGGATCAGGGATGCGAATTAAGCGAGTGTAAGCTCGACGGCTGAATCGAGTTCGGAAAAAGGCACGATCGAACCTTTGCTTAGGGTTTCAACGCGAGAAATGGCGAACAGCCTAAGCCATTATATGGACTTGGCCATGGCTCGTCCCGCGGCGATTCAGCGCCGCGGCATCGTCCAGGTCGTGATGATTTCACTGAAGGAATATGAGCGCCTCCTGCGCCGCGACCGTCAGGTTCTGCTGACGAAGGATATAGATGCTGAAACCCTCGAAGCCATCCGCGACGCGCAGCCATCGGAACGGTCGAAGGCTCTAAACTATCTCATGGACGTTCCTGAAGAGGATTGAGCTGCGCATCCCTATGTGGGGGAGCGACCTCCCTCCTCTCCCTGTCCTTACGGGAAGAGGGTGTGGAAGGTGAGAAGCTGCAACAATCGAAACACGAATCCCCCTCGCGCGGCACAGCCACGTCAAGGGCCGGGGCTAGACCCATCCCCAGGGCCGCTCACCATTCGCCGCATCGCCTGCGAAACGATTGGAACGGCGAGTGTTCACCAGGGTTTAGATCGACATGGAACCGCTCACCTTCCTCATCGCGATCCTCGGCTGCGGCGAAGGAGATGCGCCGTGCCAGCAGGTGCGGACGCTCGATGTCCGCTACGAAAGCCGGGCGGCCTGCACCGCTGCAACCGAGGCGGTTCTCACCAGCAATGTCGACATCGACTTCCCGGTGATCGCCGCCGAATGCGTTCCCGCCGGCGCGCCCGCCAATTCGCCCAGGGCGAACGAGGTTAAGCGGCCGGGTCCGGGACAGGCCGATCTGAAGGTCAGTCCAATCCGGAGCTGATTTCGGCCGCCAAGCCCTGTCGCGAACGGGTCGTTCGTGCTATGTTCCGAATATGGCGCGCTCATCTTCAGATCGGTCGACTCAGGCGGCCCCGAAATTTTGGCCGGAATTTTCGATCCCAAGGGAAGCCGAACCTTTCGAAACTTCCGAACTTTCCACGGCCGGAACCTGCCCGCCGGGCAGCGGTTACCCTCCCGAAACCTGACGAGGATCCGACATGAGCAAGAGCCAGCACGATTCCGAATCCGATCACCCCCAGAATCAGAATAACGCGATGTCCGACGATCCCGGCGACGGCAGCCGCAATAGCTTCGTGACCGGCCGCGACGGCGGCAAGACCGCGGCCGAGAAGGCGCCCGAGCAGGACGGCCAGGACGAGTCCGCCATCGAAGCGTTCGGCGAGGAAGGCGCGGGCATCGCCCCGAAGGAATAGGCTGATGAGCGACACCGAAACTCTCGACATGATCCACGAGGACGCTCTGCCCGGCCACGAGAGCGAGCTCGAGCCCAAGCCCGAATGGGCGCCCGTCTATCCCGGCTCCGGCCGGCTCGACGGCAAGGTCGCCCTGATCACCGGCGCCGACAGCGGCATCGGCCGGGCGGTCGCGGCCCTGTTCGCGCGCGAGGGCGCCGATATCGCCATCCTCTATCTGTGCGAGCATGACGACGCGAAGAAAACCAAGGCGATCGTCGAGGGCGAGGGCCGCAGGGCGATCGTCATCGCCGGCGACGTCGGCGACAAGGCCTTTTGCGAGCGCGCGGTGAAGGAGACGGTGGCGAAGCTCGGCAAGCTCGACATCCTCGTCAACAATGCCGGCGAGCAGCATTATGACGAGAAGATCACCGAAGTCAGCGAAGAGCAGCTGAAGCGCACCTTCCAGACCAATTTCTACGGTTATTTCTTCATGGTCCAGGCGGCCCGGCCCCACCTCGGGAAGGGCGCGACGATCGTCAACTGCACGTCGGTGACGAGCTACCAGGGCTCGGAGGGCCTGCTCGACTATTCGGCGACCAAGGGCGCGATCACCGCCTTTACGCGCTCGCTGTCGCAGAATCTGATCGGCGACGGCATCAGGGTCAACGCGGTCGCGCCCGGTCCGATCTGGACTCCCCTGAACCCGTCCGGCGGCCAGCCGCCCGAGAAGATTCCCGATTTCGGCAAGGACGTACCGATGGGGCGGCCCGGCCAGCCCAACGAAGTCGCGCCGAGCTTCCTGTTCCTCGCCTGCGAGGATTCGAGCTACATGGCGGGGCAGGTCCTCCACCCCAATGGCGGGACCGTGGTCAACGGCTAGAAGCGTGGGTGGCCAGGGCCGGAATCATGCTATAGACCCCGCTCCGAACAAGGGGCGACGATGGGCAGGCTGATCCTCGGCATCGTTTTGGGCGTCCTGGCGGCGTTCGTCACGGTGTTCGCCGTCGATCTCGCCGGCCACCAAATCTATCCGCTGCCGACCGACCTCGACATGGACGATTACCGGGCGGTCGGCGCCTATGTCGGTTCGAGGCCCCCCGGCGCGGTCGCCTTCGTCTTCCTCGCCTGGTTCCTCGGCGCCCTCGACGGCGGCGTGGTGGCGGCGGCGGTCTCGCGACGCGCCTGGACGGTGTGGCCGGTCGCCGCCTTCGTCGCCGCCGCGGGCGTCGTCACGGTGCTGATCGTCCAGCATCCTGTCCTCCAGCAGATCGGCGCGGTCGCGATCCCGCTGCTCGGCGGACTCGTCGCCAGCCTGGTCGCGCGCCGGATCGTCGCTTCCCCGGTCGGGCCGACGGCGTGACTCGCTACCGCCGCTTCCGGGACTTCTGGCCGCATTATCTGCGCGAGCATAAGCGGCCCGCCACGCGAAGGCTCCATTATGCCGGCACCGGGCTCGTCCTCGCCTTCGCCGTCGCGGCCGCGGCGACCCGGGACTGGCGGCTGCTCCTCGCCCTGCCGCCGGCCGGCTACGGCTTCGCCTGGTTCAGCCATGCCGTCGTCGAGCGCAACCGGCCGGCGACCTTCACCTATCCCTTCTGGTCGCTTGCCGCTGACTTCAGGATGGGCTGGCTTTGGGCGACGGGTCGGCTCGACGAAGAGCTCGCCGAAGCCGGGGTGGAGCCGGAGCGGCGGAGGGACGCGCGCGATGCCCGCTGAAGTGACCGAGGCCGACGCCGCTTATGCGGTCGCCGGGCTCCTCCTCAAGCTCAGGGCGAGGGACGTGGTCACCGCCGAAGAGGAGGCCGTGCTTCAGGCCTCCGTCGCCGAGCTTCAGGACTTTCCGGCCGGGCGGACGATCGTCCGCTCGGGCACGACGCTGAGCGCCTCGACCCTGCTCGTCGAGGGAATCGTCTGCCGCTACAAGGATCTGGCCGACGGCCAGCGGCAGATCATGGAGCTCCACGTCGCCGGCGACTTCGTCGACCTGCACGGCTTCCTGCTCAAGCGGCTCGACCACAATGTCGGGGCGATGACGGCGGTCCGGATCGCCGCCGTCCCCCATGACGCGCTTCGCACGATCACCGAGACCCATCCCCATCTCGGCCGGATGCTGTGGTTCTCGACCCTGCTCGACGCCTCCATCCACCGTGAGAAGATATTGTCGATCGGCCGGCGCAGCGCCCTCGCCCGCATCGCCCATATCTTCTGCGAAATGCTCGTGCGCCTGCGCATGGTCGGGCTGGCGAGCGAGACCGGCTATTCCCTGCCCCTCACCCAGGCCGACCTCGCCGACGCCACCGGCCTCACCTCGGTCCATGTCAACCGGATGCTCAAGAAGCTGCGCGACGACAGGCTGCTCACCTTCCGCGGCGGGACGGTGACGATCGGCGACTGGGAGCAGTTGCAGCGCATCGCGGAATTCGACCCGACCTACCTGCATCTGGAGCGGCGCCCGAGGTAAGGCCGGACCTCTTAAATCCTCCCCGAGATTTCTCGGGGAGGGGGACCGCGCAAAGCGCGGTGGAGGGGAATTCGGACCCAGAAAAAGGCCCCTCCACCATGCTTCGCATGGTCCCCCTCCCCTGCAAGGGCAGGGGAGGAATTAAAGGTCGAGCACTTCGAACTCCGCCCGCGCCGACATCCTCTGCGCCAGCATCGAGCGGTGGCAGTCCGGCGCCTCGCGTTCGTAGCAGAGCAAAGCCGAGGGACGGGCGGCCGCTTCGGCCAGCGCCTGTTCGAGGGCGAGACCCGCCTCCGGCGTTTCGAGCTGGTCCGCATAGATGGCGCGCATCTCGGCGACCCGCCCCGCCCGGGCGGCCTGGCGACCGTCCGCGGGAGTGCCGAGGGCGCGCAGGTGGAGGTAGTCGATGCCGCGCTCCCTGAGGCCGCCGGCGAGCGCCGTCTTGGAAAAGCCCGGCCGGCGCGACGCCGCGACGGCGCGCACGTCGAGGACGAGCTCGACGCCGGCCGCCCGAAGCTCGTCCAGGAACTCCGCCTGGGTCTTGCCTTCATAGCCGATGGTGAACAGCCTGTGCATCGCCGCCCTCTAGCAAAGCGGCGGTCCAGCCGCTATGCCGTCGCGGTTTTTCGAGCCGGTTCAGAGGGTAAATGGCCAAGGAAGAATTACTCGAGATGCGCGGGCAGGTGGTCGAGCTGCTGCCCAACGCCATGTTCCGCGTGAAACTCGAGAACGACCATGAGATACTCGGCCACACCGCCGGCAAGATGCGCAAGAACCGCATCCGAGTCCTCGTCGGCGACGAGGTGCTGGTCGAGCTGACGCCCTACGACCTCACCAAGGGTCGGATCACCTATCGGTTCAAGTGACGGGGCCGATAGGCCGTCGCCGTATCGGGATTCTGAAACGGGGTCCGCATGAGGGTATGAGGCGCCTATGCGCCTGATTCTCGCATCCGCTTCCCCGCGCCGGCTCGAACTTCTGGCCCGGCTCGGCGTCGCTCCGGACGCCATCGTCCCGACCGAGATCGACGAGACCCCGCGCAAGGCCGAGATTCCCGATCGCTATGCGTGCCGGATGGCGATGGAGAAGGCGGCGGCGGCGGCAGAACCCGGCAGCCTCGTCCTCGCCGCCGACACCGTCGTTGCCGCAGGCAGGCGAATCCTTCCCAAGACGGAAACCGAGGAAGAGGCGCGCGCTGCGTTGACGTTGCTTTCCGGGCGAAGGCACAGGGTCCATAGCGCGGTTGCGGTGACCGATCCGCAAGGCCGCACTCGATTCCGCCTGTCGACAAGCCTCGTCGCCTTCAAGCGGCTTTCGGCCGAGGAGATCGACGCCTATCTCGCCGCCGGCGAATGGCGCGGCAAGGCGGGCGGCTATGCGATCCAGGGCCGGGCCGAGGCCTTGGTGCTGAGAATTTCGGGCAGCCATTCGGGCGTGATGGGCCTGCCGCTCTACGAGACCCGGGCCCTGCTCCGGGCGGCCGGCCACCCCCTTGGCTGAGTGGCTCTACGAGGAGGGGATAGGCGAGAATCGCGCCATCCTCGTCGAGGATGAGGAGATTCTCGCCGCCGCGGTCGAGCTCCCCGGCGAGCTGCGCTGCGGCTCCGTCCTTTCCGGCCGGCTCGTCGCGATCCCGATCCGCGGCCGCCGCGGAATCGTCGTCACCGACGGCGGCGAGGTCATGGTCGAGCCGCTGCCGCCGACCCTGACGGAGGGCCTGAAGGTTCGGGTGGAGATCATGCGCGAGCCCATTGCCGAGCCCGGCAAGCCCAAGTTCGCCAAGGGCCGGATCACCGATTCGGAAGAAAGAGAAGGGCCGAGCCTGGCGGAGCGCATCGGATCGCCGTCGCCGCTCCGGCCGCTCGGCCCCGACCGCTTCGGCGAAGCCGGCTGGGACGAATTGCTCGGCGAGGCCATCGAGGGCGTGATCGACTTCCCGGGCGGCGAGCTTCGGATGAGCCTGACGCCGGCCATGACCCTGTTCGACGTCGACGGCTTCCTGCCGCCGCTGGAGCTGGCGATCGCGGGCGCCGAGGCCGCCGCCGAGGCCATCCGCCGCCACGGCATCGGAGGCTCGATCGGAATCGACCTGCCCACTTTGCCGTCGCGCGAGGACCGGCTGCGCGCCGTCGCCGCGCTCGACTCCGTCCTCCCCCAGCCGTTCGAGCGAACCGCCGTCAACGGCTTCGGATTCCTCCAGGTGATCCGCCGCCGGGAGCGGCGCTCCCTGCCCGAGCTCGTGCAATGGGATCCGGCCGGGGCCGCGGCCCGCGATCTGCTTCGGACGGCGGAGCGCGGGCTCGGCGCCTGCGAGCTTGTCGCGGCGCCCGCCGTGATCGCCCGGCTCCGGTCGAATCCGGACTGGCTTGAAACGCTGGCGAAGCGAATCGGAGGGCAGGCCGCCTTGCGGGAGGATCCCGCCCTCACCACATGGCGAAGCCATGTCCACGTCAAACCCTCGTAAGGGCGGCAAGGGCTGTCCTTTGTGCGGCAAGCCCTCCAGCGCCGAGCACAAGCCCTTCTGCAGCCGGGGCTGCCGCGACCGCGACCTGCTCAACTGGCTGGGTGATTCCTACCGGGTGGCGGGACCGCCCGCGGTCGAAAACGAGGAAGGCGGGCTGGACAGCGAAGGCTGAGCCCTTCTATAGGCGCTCGTCTTCGGCTCCCGCCGGAACGCCCAGGTAGCTCAGTTGGTAGAGCACGTGACTGAAAATCACGGTGTCGGCGGTTCAATTCCGTCCCTGGGCACCACCTCTCCCGCAAAGCAGGCGCCACCTGCGCGCGAGCCGCGGCCGGACGGCCCGAGCAGGGCCCGCTACGGCCTTTAGGCTCGATTGCCGCTGCCCGCCGCCGGGACTAACGGAACCTTCCTAAGCTCTTGTTCATCTAACATGCGTTGCAATTAGGCACTCTTCCCGAGGGTTAGTCGTACGAGCCAGGCCCATCTCAACGCCGTCGGCACCGCCGTTCCGGAGCATGACGTCCATGCCGCCTTCATTCGCTGGGCGGAGGCGCGGCTCGAGGAGCCCCGGCTGCGCGCCTTGTTCATGCGGATGGCGGCGCGGTCCGGTATCGGCCACCGCTGGTCGGTGCTGCCCCGGACCGAGGACGGCGGCTCGCCGGTCGATCCGGGCGGCTTCTACCATAATGGCCTCCCGACCACCGGCGCCCGCATGGAGATCTACGCCGCGGAGGCGCCGAAGCTTGCGCTGGCGGCGATCTCCAGGCTCGAGGCGGCCGCGCTCATCGGCATCACCCATCTGATCGTCGCCAGCTGCACCGGCTTCGTCGCTCCGGGCATCGACCAGATCATCGCCGCCGAGCTCGGCCTCGGCGGCCATGTCGAGCGCACCCTGGTCGGCTTCATGGGCTGCTATGCGGCGGTCTCGTCGCTTCGCCTGGCGCACCATATCGTCCGCTCCGAGCCGGAGGCCCGGGTGCTCGTGGTGACGGTCGAATTGTCCAGCCTCCACCTCCAATATGAGGAGGATGTCGAGCGGCTGCTCGCGGCGCTGCAATTCGGCGACGGCGCCACCGCCTCCCTGGTCACGGCCGAGCCGAACGGTTTCGCCTTGTCCCGCCCGTTCGCGGCGACTCTGCCCGATTCGGGAGCGCTGATCCGCTGGCGGGTCGGCGACCACGGTTTCGTCATGGACCTGTCCGGCGAGGTGCCGGGCCGGATCGGCGAGGCGCTTCGGGACCGGGGTGTCCGCGAGGCGATGCTGGGCAACGAGGCGCCGCGGGCTTTCGACGCCTGGGCGGTCCATGCCGGCGGCCGCTCGGTGCTCGACGCGGTCGAGCATGGGCTCGACCTGCCGCCCGAGGCGCTGGCGGAGTCGAGGCAAGTGCTCTCGCGCTTCGGCAACATGTCCTCCTCCACCTTGCCGTTCGTGCTCGAGCGGCTGCTCGCCGACCCCGAGCGGCGCCGCGGCATCGCGCTCGCCTTCGGGCCGGGCCTGGCGGCGGAGGGCTTCCATTTCGAGCGGGCGGCGTGAGGTCGCTGAAGACACGCACCCGCGACGAAGAGCAGATGGACGATCCGTCGCTCGATCCCAAAGTCTATGACGAGGTCCTGAAAGGGCTCGGCCGGGTCAATGCCTGGACCTTCGCCGCCCGGCCCACTCTGTCCTTCCTCGGCCGTGCGACGCGCGGGCGCGACGGCTTCAGCCTGCTCGACGTCGGCTCCGGCGAGGGGGGAATGCTGCGGACGGTCGCGGCCTGGGCGCGCAAGCGGGGGCTGGCGGCCCGGCTGACCGGGGTCGACCTCAATCCCAAGAGCGAGGGCGTGGCCCGGGCGCTCACGCCTGAAGGCGCGCCGATCGTCTACCGGACCGGGGATTATCGCGATCTCGGCCGGTTCGACGTCGTGATCAGCAGCCTGGTCGCCCACCACATGAACGACGCGCAGCTGCTCGACTTCCTGCGCTGGATGGAATCGAATTCGGATCGCGGCTGGTTCGTCAACGACCTCCACCGCCACGCTTTCGCCTATCACGGCTTCCCGCTGCTCGCCGCCCTGCTTCGGGTCCATTCGATCGTCCGCCAGGACGGCCGGCTGTCCATCGCCCGCGCCTTCCGGCCCGGCGACTGGCGGTCGATCCTGGCCGAGGCCGGGGTGACCGACAGAGTCGAGATCCGCCGCTATTTTCCGTTCCGGCTGTGCGTCGAACGGCTGCGCTGATCGTCGGCGGCGGGCCGGCGGGCTCGGCCGCCGCCATCGCCCTCGCCCGGAGCGGGATCGAGGCGGAGGTGATCGAGCGGACCGAAGCCCCGCACGACATCGTCTGCGGCGGCTTCCTCGGCTGGGACGCGCTTGCGGCGCTGAAGCGGCTCGGGCTCGACCCGGCGGCGCTCGGCGCCCGGCCGATCCGGCGGCTGCGGCTGATCTCGCCCGGGCGCCGGATCGAAGCGGATCTGCCCAGGCTCGCCGCCGGCCTGTCGCGGCGAATCCTCGACGAAGCCCTGATCGCCGGGGCGCTGCAGGCGGGGGCCGCGGTCAGCCGGGGCCGAACGGTGCGCGCGGCCGATCTGGCGGAGCGCCGGATCCGGCTCGACGACGAGACGGAGGTCGCCGGCGACGCGCTCGTCCTCGCCACCGGCAAGCACGAGCTTCGCGGCGCCGGCCGCCCTATCGACATATCGACCCGGCCGCTCGGGCTGAGGACGGCGCTTGCGCCGGGCAAGGCCCTGGCGAGCGCCCTGGAAGGCGTGATCGAGCTCCATCTCTACGACGGCGGCTATGCCGGGCTTCTGCTCCAGGAAGACGGCACCGCCAATCTCTGCCTCTCCGCCTCGCGCGAGCGGCTCAAGGCGGCGGGCGGAATCGAGGCTCTGGTGGCGCGGCTGGCGGACGAGCTTCCGGCCTTTCGCGAGCGGCTGGCGCAGGGAGAGGCTTCCGGCTGGAGCGCGGTGTCGGGCGTGCCTTATGGCTGGCGGGCGAGCGAGACGGTCGAGGGCGTCTACCGGGTCGGCGACCAGGCCGCGGTCATCGCCTCGCTGGCCGGGGACGGCATCGCCATCGCCCTGGAGAGCGGAATTGCGGCGGCGCGGGGGATCGCCGGCGGGGTGCCGGCCTCGGCCTTCCAGCGGGCCTGGGCGCGGCGGGCGCGGCGGCCGGTCGGGCTTGCGGAGATCTTGCGGCGATCCGCGGAAAATCCCCTGGCGCGGCAGGCGATGATGGGGCTGCTCGGCTGGTTCCCCTCGCTTGCGCCGCTGGCGGCCAGGCTGACGAGGATCGGGTAGCGCCTGTCCTCCCCAGCGAAGCTGGGGAGGGGGACCACCCGTGGACGACCCGCGGGCGGGTCGTCGATGGAGGGGTAGCTGGCAGAAGCCTCGGCAATTACCCCTCCACCATGCTTCGCATGGTTCCCCTCCCCGTCCGCTTCGCGGCCGGGGAGGATCAGCCTCTCAATATTGCTTGCGATACCGCAGATTGACGTTGTTGCTTCCGCCCGACGTTCCGACCTGGGAGAGTATGCTCAAGGCCCGGGACAGAGCGATCTCTATCTGGGTGGCGGTGAAGCCGCGGGCGTCGGTGATGATCTCCAGATAGATGTCGTTGGAGACGTAGAAGCCGGCGGCGACGGCGGTGCCCCGGCCGGTGGTGTCGTCGGCGCCGAGGATTCGAAGCCGGTCGAGCCCGGTCGACGAGCGCAGCTTGCCGAGCGGGTTCAGCCCGCCGCCGCCGCCGCGCAGGCTGTTCAGCGACGAGGCGAGCTGCACCGCCTGGAGCGCCGAAATCTCGGTCGCCGAGCCGCCGAACAGGATCCGCGCCATGATCTCGTCCTGAGGCAGGCCGGGATTGGAAGTGAAGGCGATCTGCGGGTTATTGGCGCTGCCCGAGACGTTGATGTTGACGGTGACGTCCTTGATGTCGGCGGAGGCCAGGATGTCGAGACGCGGATTGGGCGGGCGCTGGCCGGTGAAGGCGATATGGCCGCGGGTGACGTCGAAGCGCTGGCCCGAGAAGCTGTAGGTGCCGCGGATCAGATCCGCCTCGCCGGTGATGGACGGAGTCGCGGTCGTGCCCTGGACGCGCAGATCCGCGCTCCATTCGGATTCGAGGCCCATGCCGGCGATGAACAGCCGGTTGTCGGCGCGCAGCCTCAGGTCGAGCTTCCAGATGCTCGGGGCGGCGGTGTCGGCCTGCTGGGTCGAATCCCTGACCGTCGGCAGCGGCTCGCCCTTGCGGCGCACGCCGGCCAGCTCGACGACCTGGGCGGCGCCCTGGCGGATGATCTGGTAGCGCACTTCGGGCAGGCTGAGGTCGCCCGAGATCAGGGCGCCGCCCGCCCGGCTGTTGGTGATGGCGAGATCGCCGGTCAGGGTCGCGCCGATATTGTCGCTCCGGGCGAGCTGCGCCTCGTCGAGCTTCAGCCGGATGTCCATCGGATAGCCGGCGGCCGAGGCGAAGCCGACCGTGCCGGTGCCGGCGATCGTGCCCGAGCCGGCGCGGCCCGAGAGCTGGGTGATCTGGAGCTCGGAGCTGGTGAACCGGCCTTGGAGGGCAAGCTGGCTGATCCGGGTTCCGTACGTCTCGTGGACGAAAGTGAGGTTGTTGGCCCGGACGATCCCCGTGAGCTGGGGGCTTTGCACACGGCCGGAGAAATCGGCGGCGACTCCGATCGGGCCGGAGAGCT
>JBEVDE010000180.1:0-4100 GCA_040514175.1 Allosphingosinicella sp.
CAAGCTGCCCGGCGCCAAGTCGGCCGGCCGGGTGCAGTCGGTGGCCTTGCGGCTGGTCGTCGACCGCGAACGCGAGATCGAGCTGTTCCGCGCCCAGGAATATTGGAGCGTCGCGGCTCTGATGGAGTCGGACGGGCAGGAGTTCCTCGCCCGGCTGGTGCGCTTCAAGGGCGAGAAGCTCGACCGCCTGTCGATCGGCGACCAGGGCACCGCCGAGGCCGCCAGGGCCGCGGTCGAGGCCGGCCGCTTCGCCGTGGTCTCGGTCGAGACCAAGCCGCTCAGCCGCAACCCGCCGCCGCCCTTCACCACTTCGACCCTCCAGCAGGAGGCGGCGCGCAAATTGGGCTTCGCCGCCAGCCACACGATGCGGATCGCGCAGGCGCTCTACGAGGACGGCTCGATCACCTACATGCGGACCGACGGCGTGCAGATGGCGCCCGAGGCCATCTCCGCCGCGCGCCGGGCCGTCGCCGACCGCTTCGACGCCGGCTACGTGCCGGACAAGCCGCGCCATTACGAGACCAAGGCCAAGAACGCCCAGGAAGCGCATGAGGCGATCCGGCCCACCGACTTCGGCCGCGACCGCGCCGGCTCGGGCGACCATGGCCGGCTCTACGAGCTGATCTGGAAGCGCGCCCTCGCCAGCCAGATGGCCTCGGCCCGGCTCGAGCGGACGACCGCCGAGCTGACCGACGGCACCGGCCAGACCGGCCTTCGGGCGACCGGCCAGGTCGTGCTCTTCCCGGGCTTCCTCGCCCTTTACGAGGAAGGCCGCGACGATGCCGAGGACGACGAGTCGCGCCGCCTGCCGCGTCTTCGCGAGGGCGACGCCCCGGCCAAGAAGAAGGTCATGGCCGAGCAGCATTTCACCCAGCCGCCGCCCCGCTACTCGGAGGCGAGCCTGGTCAAGAAGATGGAGGAGCTCGGCATCGGCCGGCCCTCCACCTACGCGGCGACCCTGCAGACGCTGAAGGACCGCGGCTATGTCGAGCTGGAGAAGAACCGCTTCATCCCGCAGGAGAGCGGCCGGCTGCTGACCGCCTTCCTCGAGCGCTTCTTCGAGCGCTACGTCTCGTTCGACTTCACCGCGCATCTCGAGGACGAGCTCGACGACATCAGCGGCGGCCGCGCCCAATGGCAGGCCGTGCTCGAGGAATTCTGGAAGGACTTCAAGCCGAAGACCGCCGAGATCATGGAGCAGCAGCCCTCGGCGATCACTGCCGCGCTCGACGATTTCCTGTCGCCCTGGCTGTTCCCGGACAAGCAGGACGGCACCGACGCGCGCCTCTGCCCGGCCTGCGGCGAAGGCCGGCTGTCGCTTCGCGGCGGCCGCTTCGGCGCCTTCGTCGCCTGCTCCAATTATCCCGAATGCAAGTTCACCCGGCGCTTCGGCCAGGGCGGCGAGGACGGCGCCGCCGACGAGGGGCCGGAGGTGCTCGGCAAGCATCCCGAGACGGGCGAGGACATCAGCCGCAAGACCGGCCGCTTCGGACCCTATATCGAGATGGGGCAGGGCAAGGAGGCGAAACGGGCCTCGATCCCCAAGGATTCCGGGGAGCTCGACCTCGACCTGGCGGTGCGCCTGCTGTCGCTGCCTCGGACCGTCGGCCTGCATCCGGAGAGCGGCAACCCGATCACCGCCTCGATCGGCCGCTACGGCCCCTATCTCGCCCATGACGGCAAATATGCGAAGCTCGCAAGCACGGCTGAGGTGTTCGAGACCGGGATGAACGCGGCCGTGGTCAAGCTCGCCGAGGCCGCCGCGGGCGGGGGCCGGGCGCGGGGTTCGCGCGAGCCGCTGAAGGTGCTCGGAGCCCATCCCCGAACCGAGCTCGAGATCAAGCTGATGGAGGGCCGCTTCGGCCCCTATGTGACCGACGGCGCGACCAACGCCACTTTGCCCAAGTCGCTCGCGCCCGATCAGCTCACGCTCGAGGAGGCCGCCCAGCTGATCGACGAGCGCGCCGCCAAGGGGCCGCCGGCCAAAAAGGGGCGAGGCCGCAAGCCCGCCGCCAAAAAGGCTCCGGCGAAGAAGGCGCCGGCGAAGAAGAAGGGCTGATGCGGCGCCCCTGGGGTCTGGTCGGTCTCAGCGTCACGGCCGAGCTGCTGGCGCTGTGCCTGTGGGCGTTCCTCGGCCCCTATCAGAGCCTGTTCTGGCCCTTCGTGCTGCTTTCGATCCTGGCGGCGCTAGGCGGAGCCTGGATCGTGATCGCCACCATGATCGACCTCACCTTCCACCGTCCGCGCGGCGAGCGGTTGCGCCCCGTGCGAGGCTTCGACCTGGTCTTCGGAAGCGGCCTGTTCATCCTTGCCATGCTCCAGCTGCGCGACGCGCTCGGCCAGCTTCCCGCCTGAGCGCCGGCGTCAGGCCCGGCAGGATGATGTTGGAGGTTCAGGGGGATTTCGGTGCCGCCGGCCGGCGGAAGCCGTAAAAGGGGACACGGACCTCGTTGCGGGAAAGTCCGTGTCCCCTTTCAGGGCTACATGCCCTTGGGGCCGGGGCCATGACCTTGCTCCGCAGCGGCGAGAGGAAGCGATCTAACCGCGGCTTCGAGCTCGATCAGGCGTTTCGACCGAGTAGCGGAGGACGCCGCGTGCGGGCGGGAAGCTTCGCGGCGCTGGATGATCCCGGGCTTGACCGCCACGGTTGGGGCGGCGGCAAGCATCAATGAAATCAGCAACATCGCGGCGTCTCTCCAGTACGGCGAGGTCAACCGCGAAACTTGATATAGGTTGCAAAAAGTCGGACGAAGCGAGGCAAAGGCGGGGCTGTCCGATCAGCTCAAAATCCGGGCCAGGCCCTTGGACAGCTGAAGCGCGCCGTTGACCCGGCTCGGGGCGTCGGGCCAGCTCCTCTGGATCACGAGCTTGCTGTCGGGCCTCAGCTTGGCCGTGCCCTTGAGCCGCTGGACGTAGGCGATCAGGCCTTCCAGATCGGGGAAGGTGTCGTTGTGGAAGTGGACGAGCGCGCCCTTGGGGCCGACGTCGAGCTTGACCACCTGCGCCGCCCGGCAATTGAGCTTGATCTCGATGACCTTGAGGAGGTTGTCGGTCTCTCCGGGGAGCTTGCCGAAGCGGTCGATCATCTCGGCCGCGAAGGCCTCGATCTCGCCGCTCGTCTCGAGCTCGTTCATGCGCCGGTAGAGGCCCATCCTGAGATCGAGGTCGGGAACGTAATCCTCCGGGATCATGATCGGCGCGTCGACCGTGATCTGCGGCGAGAAATCGCCGGATTCCCTGAAATCGCCGCCGCTCTTGGCGGCCATGATCGCGTCCTCGAGCATCGACTGGTAGAGTTCGAAGCCGACCTCCTTGATATGGCCCGACTGCTCGTCGCCGAGCAGATTGCCGGCGCCGCGGATGTCGAGATCGTGGCTGGCGAGCTGGAAGCCCGCGCCCAGCGAGTCGAGGTTGGCGAGCACCTGCAGGCGCTTGTCGGCCGCCTCGGTCACGGTCCGGGTCGCCGGAGTCGTCATGTAGGAATAGGCGCGGGTCTTCGAGCGGCCGACGCGGCCGCGCAGCTGGTAGAGCTGGGCGAGGCCGAAGCGGTCGGCGCGGTGGACGATGAGGGTGTTGGCCGAGGGGATGTCGAGGCCGCTCTCGACGATCGTGGTCGAGAGGAGGACGTCGTACTTGCGGTCGTAGAAGGCGCTCATCCTCTCCTCGACCTCGGTCGGCGCCATCTGGCCGTGAGCGGTGACGGCGTTCACCTCCGGCACCTCGTCGCGAAGATATTGCTCGAGGTCGGCGAGATCGGCGACCCGGGGGGCGACGAAATAGGTCTGGCCGCCGCGATAATGCTCGCGGAGCAGCGCCTCGCGCAGGACGACGGGGTCCCAAGGCATGACATAGGTGCGCACCGCGAGGCGATCGACCGGCGGGGTCTGGATCACCGAAAGCTCGCGCAGGCCCGACATCGCCATCTGGAGCGTGCGCGGGATCGGCGTGGCAGTGAGCGTCAGCACATGGACGTCGGTCTTGAGCTGCTTGAGCCGCTCCTTGTGGACGACGCCGAAGCGCTGCTCCTCGTCGACAATGACGAGGCCGAGACGCTTGAACTCGAGACCCTTGGCGAGCAGCGCGTGCGTGCCGATGACGAT
>JBEVDE010000193.1:0-6132 GCA_040514175.1 Allosphingosinicella sp.
CACCATGCTTCGCATGGTCCCCCTCCACTGCTCATGCAGGGGAGGACTTTACGGCGTCAGTTCCTCCGCCCCCGCCAATCGCCGCGCGAACGGGTGCCGCCGCTGCGGCCGCGCCCGTCGCCGCGCGAGCGGGCGCCCTCGCTGCGCACGCGCGTTCTTTCGGTGCGGACCCGGGTCTCGGTGCGGACGACGGGCTCGGTGCGAACGCCCTGCCGGCGCAGGCCCTGGGTCTCGGGCCAGTCCCGCCGGCTGGAGCGGTCTCGACGGTCGCCCCGCCCGCTGCGGTCCCAGCCGTCCCAGCGCTCCCAGCGCCGGTCGTTCCAGTCGCGGCCGCCGTAGCGGCTCCGGCGGCCTTCCCAGTAACGGCGGTGGTCGTCGTTCCAGCGGTGCGGGCGGCGGTAGTGGTCGTAGACGTATATTCCGAAGCCGGGATAATAATAATCGCCATACCAGCCGTACCAGGGATCGTAGCCGCGGCCGTAATGGCAATCGTCCCAATAGGGATCGCAATAGCCGGCGCTGCCATAGCCGACCGAAAGGCCGCCATAGCCGTAGCCATAGCGGTCGTAGCCGCAGGCGGAGACGCCGAGACCGGCGGCGAGGAGAAGGATTGCGGTGCGGAGGCGAACGAGGGACATGAGCGACTCTCCCGAGAAGGCGCTTAGGCGAGCGAAAAATCCGCCTCCGGCGGTGAACCGCCGATGAACCGTTAACCTGCTGGAAAGCAAACGGTTCCCGGACCCTTCATCCTCCCCGAGCTTGCTCGGGGAGGGGGACCAGGCGAAGCCTGGTGGAGGGGTAATTGGCGGAGGCCTCGTCAGTTACCCCTCCACCACCCTTCGGGTGGTCCCCCTCCCCATGCTGCGAATGGGGAGGATTTCTAGTCCCCCTCGAACTCGACCAGCGCGTGCACCTTTATCCCCGCCTCGCGAAGCTGCGCGCCCCCGCCCAGCTCGGGAAGATCGACGATGAAGACCGCTTCGCCGACGCTCGCTCCGGCGCGGCCGAGCAGCCGGGCGGCGGCGAGCGCGGTTCCGCCGGTGGCGAGCAGATCGTCGGCGAGGAGCACCCGGGCTCCGGGCGCGCAGGCGTCGATGTGCATGACGAGCCGGTCCGTGCCATATTCCAGCGCATAATCCTCCGCGATCGTCGCTCCGGGCAATTTGCCGTCCTTGCGGATGAGGAGGAGGCCGGCGCCGAGCCGCTGGGCCAGAGCGGCCGCGACGACGAAACCGCGGGCCTCGATCCCGGCGACGAGATCGGGCGGATCCGGCACGAGTGCGGCGAGCCGCTCGATCGCGGCGGCGAAGCCGCGCGCGTCGAGCAGCAGGGTGGTGACGTCGCGAAACTGGATGCCCGGCTTAGGGAAGTCCGGAATGGTGCGGATCAGCGCCTTGAGATCGGCGTTGGCGGTCATGGTCGCGGTCATCACCCTACCCGTCATGCCGGACTTGATCCGGCATCCATGAACACCGCGGGTCAAACCTCCGGCCATCCGTGTTCATGGGTCCCGGCTTTCGGGTTCCCATCAAAGTACTACTTTGATGGGGTCCCTCCCGGGATGACGGCTACCCCGCAATGCCGGCGTCGCGCTTGGCCTCTTCGTTCCTGGCCATGTTCTCCGGATCGAGCGGACCCGTCTGCCGCACCCGGCGGCTGGCGCCGCCGTGCCAGATGTTCTGATAGGCCATGTAGGCGAGGATGGTGGCGAAGATCAGGAAGAACAGCACCGCCCAGCCCGCGGCGCGGCGATTTTCGAGCTTGGGCTCGGCCGTCCAGGCGAGGAAGGCGCTGACGTCCGTCGCCATCTGACCGACGCTGGCGTTGGTGCCGTCGGCGTAGGTTACCTGGCCCTCGCGAAGCGGCGGCGGCATGGCGATGTTGAGGTTGGCGAACCAGGGATTGAAGTGGAGGTTCGGGCCGGGCCGGTTGTCGGCGGGAAGCGCCTCGCCCTTCTTGTTCCTGTAGCTGTTGGGATCGCGATAGCCGGTCAGGAGCGAGGCGACATAGGCCGGGCCGCCGTGGCGCGCCTTGGTGATCAGCGACAGGTCCGGCGGAAGCGCATTGTTGTTGGCGGCGCGGGCGGCGACCTCGTTCGGATAGGGGCTCGGGAAATTGTCGGCCGGAAGCGCCTTGCGGGTGCTTGGCTCGCCGGTCTTGGGATCGATCGACGGGACCTCGATCTGCCATTTGTCGGCGATCGCCTTCACTTCCTCCTCGCCATAGCCGAGATCGTGGAGGTTGCGGAAAGCGACGAAGCTCAGGCCGTGACAGGAGGCGCAGACCTCCTTGTAGACCTGGAAGCCGCGCTGGAGCTGGCGGCGGTCATATTTGCCGAACGGGCCGTCGAAGGAATAAGCGATGTCGCGCGCTTCCAGATGGAAGCCGTGCTCCACGCTCTCCTCATGCGCTTCGGTGACGTAGGCGTAGACGCCCCAGCCGAGCGACCAGCCGGCGACCGCGACGAACCCGAGGCCGATAAGGATGCCGAGCAGGCGGATCATGGTTCGTCTTTCCCCTTACTCGGCCGCGGCCGGCCGGATGCCGGACAGGTCGGCGGGCGCAGCCTCGGCCTTTTCCCCGTGCAGCACCGAGTCCGAGATGGACGCGGGCAGCGGCAGAGTCCGCTCCGTCCAGCTCAGGATCGGCAGGATGATGAGAAAATGGGCGAAATAATAGATCGTCGCGACCTGACTGATCATGACGTAGGGCTCTTCCGCCGGAAGCCCGCCGCACCAGCCCAGGACCAATATGTCGAGGATCAGGATCCAGAAGAACTGCCGGAAGCGCGGCCGGTAATTGCCCGAGCGCACCGGCGACGGATCGAGCCAGGGCAGGAAGAACAGGAGGATGATCGAGCCGAACATCGCCAGCACGCCCCACAATTTCGCGGGCAGGATGAAATCCACCGTGAAGGCGCGAAGGATCGCGTAGAAGGGCCAGAAATACCATTCGGGGACGATATGCGCCGGCGTCGAGAGCGGGTTGGCCGGAATGTAATTGTCGGGATGGCCCAGATAATTGGGCGCGAAGAAGACGACCGCGGCGAGCAGCACGAGGAACACGCCGAGCCCGAAGCCGTCCTTGGCCGTATAATAAGGATGGAAGGGCAAGGTGTCCTGCGGACCCTTGACGTCGACCCCGGTCGGGTTGCTCGAGCCCGGAATGTGAAGCGCCCAGATGTGCAGGATGATCACGCCCGCGATCACGAAGGGCAGCAGATAATGAAGCGAGAAGAAGCGGTTCAGCGTCGGCTGGTCGGGCGCGTAGCCGCCGAGCAGCCAATGCTGGACCGGCTCGCCGACCAGCGGGATCGCCCCGAACAGGCCGGTGATCACCTTCGACGCCCAGAAGCTCATCTGCCCCCAGGGGAGGACGTAGCCCATGAAGGCGGTCGCCATCATCAGCAGCAGGATGACGAGGCCGAGCATCCACACCAGCTCGCGCGGCGCCTTATACGAGCCGTAATAGAGGCCGCGGAAGATGTGGATGTAGGTGACGATGAAGAAGAAAGCGGCGCCGTTGGCGTGAAGGTACCTGAGCAGCCAGCCCTGGTTGACGTCGCGCATGATATGCTCGACCGACCGGAACGCGGCCTGGTCGTAGGGCGCGTAATGCATCGCCAGGATGATGCCGGTGACGATCTGGATGACCAAAGCGATCCCGGCGAGGACTCCGAAGTTCCAGAAATAATTGAGGTTGCGCGGCACCGGATAGCCGCCGCCCACCGCTCCATAGACGAGGCGCGGAAGCGGCAGGCGCTGGTCGAGCCAGCGCATGAAGCCGCTCTTGGGACGATATTCTTCTGCCCAGGGGAAGCTCATCTCATGCCACCTCGCCGATTGCGACTACATTGTCCGACCTGAAGACGTAGTCCGGCACTTCCAGATTCTTCGGTGCCGGGCCTTTGCGGACCCGGGCGGCGGTGTCGTAATGCGAGCCGGGGCAGGGGCAGAAATAGCCGCCGTAGGCGCCCTTGCTCTCGCCTTCCGAGGCGCCGAGGGGGACGCAGCCGAGATGGGTGCACACGCCCATCGTGATCAGCCATTGCGGCTTGCCTTCCTTGGTCCGCTCGGCGAGCGTCTGAGGATCGCGAAGCTCGCCGACCGGGACCGCATTCGCCGCCTGGATCTCCGCCGGGGTCAAATGGCGGATGAAGAGCGGCTGCTTGCGGAAGATGGTCTTGACCGCCTGGCCGGGCTGGATCGCCGCCAGATCGACCTCGATCGAGGCCAGAGCGAGCACGTCGGCCGACGGGTTCATCTGGTTGACGAGCGGATAGAGAGTCGTCGCCGCGCCGACACCGGCGACGCTCACCGCCGCGATGTTGATGAAGTCGCGCCGGCGAAGCCCGTCATCGGACCCCGCGGCCAGCGTCCCGTCGCTGTGTTCAACCGTCGCCATAATGTCCTTCAGCGCTTCGAACAGGAATGCGCGGGGAAGAAGTGCCCGCGCAGCGCCGCGCCGAAGGGAGAAGAAAGCCTCCCCTGAGCGGCTTGGCGCGCCTGATAGACGCGTGGGCGGGCGTTTGCCAACCGTCATTTTGTGTTCTGTCGCCCCAGCGGAGGCCGGGGCCCCGGGGAGCGAAGGGCTCGGCGTCTTTCACCCGCCGGGATCCCAGCCTGCGCCAGGATGACGCGCTCTTCGCCGACTCCGCCATTCAACAGCGGTTCAGCCGCCGCAATCATTTTCGGACCGGCCCCGAAACGGAGACCGCCGATGCGCCTGCTTGTCCTGATTGCCCTCGCCTTGGCCGCTTCCCCCGCGCTCGCCCAGGCGCAATCCGAGGCCCTCGCCCGCGCCCTGGCCGAGATCGAGGCCCATCGAGTCGGGATGAGGGTCGGCTGCTCGGTGCCCGTGCCGGCGCTGTGGAACGCCCCGCCCTGGGAGCAGCGCGCCGCCGCCGGCCGGCGGGCGGCGTTCGAGGATTGCCTGGCGGGGGTGATGCAGCGCGAGCAGGACCGGCTCGCCGGCCTTCAGCGCAGAGTCGCCGACCTGGAGGCGGGGGCGCCGGACGGCGACTGGTCGGCCGTCCAGCAGGCGCTCGACTCCAAATGGGCGGAGCTCGACACCCTCGCCTCCAAGCTCAGAACCCGGGAGAATTGGGCGAACACGGCGGTGCAGGTCCTCGACACCTTCACCGGCCCGGGAGCGCCCTTCGGCCCCAAGCCCCAGCCCTGGAACCGCTGCGCGCCCTATCGCTGCGATTCGAGCACCTTCGCGCCGGGAATAAGGTAGGCCCTGCGAGGCCCGAAAGTGGCTCGCCAGGTTGCCGCGGCCGCGAACCCGGCCCTAATAGGATGATGAGGCTCAGGCTCATTCTGGCGGCTGCCCTGGCGACGTTCCTGTCCGCCGGCGCCACGCCTTCGCTGGCCTGCTCGGTGATTATTCCCGAAGACTGGGGGTCCAATGAGTTTCGAAAGATGGCGGGCGACCACGTCAAGCGAGCGACCGCCATTATCGACGGCGAAGTCGTCCGCCCCTTCGTCCGCGGCCGGCAAACCGCCCTGGTCCGCGCCGAGCGGGTGCTGAAGGGCCCGCCCCGTCTTTATTTCGAAGTCGGGGAAGCCGCTCCGAACGATTCCTGCGCCTTCGTGCTCGAGCAGGAAGGCGAGCGGCTTAGACTCATCCTGTCCGGCGGCCCGGACGTCTATCACACCTCCATCGATCAATCCCTCGCCCGCTACGAGGACAGGATCCTCAGGTCGGACCGCCGCAAAGCCTGGCCCTATCGCCCCGGCCCCGGTCCGCGCGGGGAATGAGCAGGGAGCCATGCGCCTGGCCCTCCACCAGCCCGACCAGGCCGGCAACGTCGGCACCATCCTTCGCCTCGCCGCCTGCCTCGGCGTGCCGGTCGACATCGTCGAGCCCTGCGGCTTTCCCTTCTCCGACCGGGCGCTGAAGCGGGCGGGGATGGATTATGCTCAGAGGGCGGCGGTGATGCGGCATTCGGGGTGGGAGGCGTTCGAGGCGCGGCTTCCGGGGCGGCTCGTCCTGTTCACCACGGCGGGCGCCCTCCCCCTCCCCGAAGCCCGCTTCGAGCCGGACGACACCCTCCTCTTCGGCTCCGAAAGTCACGGCGCGCCGGAGGCGGTCCACGCGCGGGCGGCGCTCAGGGTGCGGATTCCGCAG
>JBEVDE010000232.1:0-15896 GCA_040514175.1 Allosphingosinicella sp.
CACCATGCGCCAGGCCGCACTCCGCCTGGCGCGGCGTCGACGCGGAATTTTTGTTCGCACGAAGATCACGAAGGCACAAAGAGTCCGAGCCGGATCGCGCGCAGCGCCTTGTCTTCGATCTCGAAGAAGGGTCACGGCGGCTTCGCCGCATCGGCCCCTTTGTGCCTTCGTGATCTTTGTGCGAACCCGAAGTGCAGCCCAAGCCGCGGCACCGCGTCCGGACGTTGCGACGCATCACTCGATGGAACGGTTTCGGACGCAATGATCGTCGTTGGCTCCGGGGCGTGGGCCTATCCTTGGTTACCGGGCCGCCGTTCGGCGAGTCGCACTGGGTTCGGCAACCGTGGGAGAATGAGGATGTCCATCAAGCTCAAGACTGTAACCGCTCTGGCGGCGTCGCTTACACTCGCCGGCGCCGCGATATGCGGCTCGGCCGCGTCGGCCGGGATCGGCCCCCCGAGGGATCCGGCCTGCGATGCGCGGGTCGCGAACGCCTGCGTCAGCACCTGGCAGACCCTGGGCTGGTCGAGCTACCAGGATTGCGTCGGGGGCCAGCAGTGCCTCGAATGCCCTCCGAACCGCGGCTATCTGTGCCCCTACCCCGGCATGTACGACGATTTCGCCACGGAGCCGGTTGCCGCCAAGCCCTGGTGACGGGGGCGGGAGGGTTCGGACCCGTCCGGACCCTTCCGGCCGCCGGCGAGCCTCTGGCGAGGCCACCGACGATCGATTGCGGCTTCTACGGCCTATTGGACGGTTTCGGACCCAAAGCTCGTCGAAGGGCGCGGGTCCGGGGCGTATCGTTGCGGGGCCGGGCCGATCGTTCGAGCGAGTCGCTCGGACGATCCCGGCGAACCGTGGGAGAATGACGATGTCCAGGAACCTCAAGGCGAGAAAGAGACTGGCGCTGGCGACGTCGCTGGCGCTCGCGGGCGCCACGATCTTCAGCTCGGCGGCCTCGGCGATCGGGGTGCCGCCCATCCCGAGGGACCCGGCGTGCGACCAGCGCATGGTCAATGAGTGCGTCGGGACGTGGCAGTCCCTGGGCTATTGGAGCTACGACCATTGCGTCGGGCACCGGCAATGCTCGGAATGCCCGCCCTGGTTCGGCTATATGTGCGGCGTCGGCCCCAATTACGCCACCGCGCCCGACAAGGGCACCAGGCCCTGGTGAGCCGGACCGGGAGGGTTTGAGGCCTGCCTCCCGACCCTCCCGGCCGCCGATTGCCTTCCCGCCAGCCCTTCGCCCGTAAAGCGGGCCGGCCGTGGCCGGGAGCACGATCCGAAATCTGAAAGGAGAGTGACGATGATGAAAGGGTTCAAGAGGATGAGCTCGGCGATGCTGGCGTCCGTGACCCTCGCGGCCGCGAGCCTGTTCGTGCCCGCTCCGGCGCAGGCGATCTGGAGGCCTTGCCACAACCCGGTTTGGCAATATTGCTCGGCCAATTGGCAGGCCCTCGGCTTCTACAGCGAATACGACTGCTACTGGTATTGGTACGACGTCTGCAGCCAATATCCTCCCAATCCGTGGGATCCCAACTGGCCCTATCTGCCTCCGGTTCCCTGAGCCGGGGTCCCGAGGGGGCCGGGCCACGGCCCTCATCGGCCCCGCAACGCCGTTCGCGCGCCGGCCTTCCGCCTCGGAAGCGAGGCCCGGCCGTCGCGGGGACATTTTGCCCAACCGAAAAAGGAGAGTGACGATGCCGAAGGGATTTGGAAAGCGGAGCGGGACGCTGCTGGTTTCGGCCGCGCTCGCCTTGGCGAGCCTGTCCGGACCCGCTTCGGCGCAATGGGGTCCGGGGTACGACACGGCGTGCGTTCTGTATTTCAGGAATTGGTGCGCGAACCGGTGGCAGGTCGAAGGCTTCGCGACCTTCCTGGAATGTTTCCAATATTATAGCGATCTCCATTGCCGGACCGACTGGTATTCCTAGTCTGGCGCCGTCGGTCGCGGCGCTGACCGGGTGGAAGCCGGAGATCTCCGATTCCGGGGATTTTCGGCTTTCGCCGCGATCACGGCGCGCGACTGCGGTTTCTACGGCCGATGGGACGGTTTCGGACCCAATGTGCGTCGTGCCGGCCCCGTCACGAGCCTAGTCTTCCGGCGCCGGGCCGATCGTTCGAGCGAGTCGCGCGGGGGTTTCGGCGACCGTGGGAGATTCGACATGCCGAACGGACGAAAGAGAGTGCTTGGCACCTTTGCCGCCTCCATCCTGCTGGCCGCTTCGCTGGCCGCGGCGCCCGCGGTGGCGAAAAAGCCGCCGCCTCCGCCACCGCCGCCGCCGCCCGGCGAATGGGACGGCTGCTCGCCCTGGGGCCCCGTCATCTACGGCGTCGATTGCTGCGACTATCCCGAGCTGATCGTGCCGTGCGTCGAGGGCCAGTCGCCCGACGCCGACCGCCTCAGGCGGGAGTCGGCGGAAGCGCTGAACCCCTAGAGGGTTGGCCGGCCCGGTTCGCGGGCGCGGCTCCGGCCGCGCCCCGGCCGGCTTTGCGGAGGAGAGAGACGATGCTGAAAAGAAACGCGAACAGGAAGACGGCGGCCCTGCTGGCGGCGCTGACTCTGGCGTCGACCGGCCTGGTCCTGCCGGCGCCCGCGAACGCGATCCTGCCCTGCGAAACGCAGATGGCCATGCGATGCAACGCGCTTTGGGATTCTCTGGGCTATCCCTCGTACGAGGATTGTCTCGGGCACCAGATCGCGATCAATTGCTGGCGGCCGCCGACGCCGCCGTCATGGCCCATCGATCTGTGGTCGCCCGAAGGCGCTCCGACCCACGACTAGACTCGGCCCCGGCTTGGCGCCGGATTGTAATTCGCACAAAGGCACGAAGGCACAAAGGGTTCGAGCCGGAACCGCGCGCAGCGCCTTCCTGCTGAATCTCAAGAAGTCGTTGCGGCTTCGCCGCGGGGGACCCCCTTGTGCCTTCGTGCCTTTGTGCGAACCCAATCCAGACTTGGCCGCGATGCCGGCGTCCGAAGGCTTCCCGGGAGTCGATCGGACGGTTTCGGACCCAATGATCGTCGCGCGGCCCGGGCCCAGGGTTATCATCACGCCCGGGCCGATCGTTCGAGCGAGTCGCGCGGGCGGTTTCCGGCCAACCGTGGGAGAATGTACATGCCGAACGGAAGAGCGAGAATAAGCGGCATCTTTGCGGCTTCGATCCTGCTCGCGGCTTCGCTGGCCGCCGCGCCCGCGATCGCCAAAAGACCGCCGCCGCCGCCGCCGCCCGAAGATCCCGATCCCTGGGCGGGCTGCACGCCTTATGGGCCCTACATTTATGGCCTCGACTGCTGCGGCTATCCCGAGCTCGTCGTGCCCTGCGAAAGCCCGACCATCGATCCCGTCGTCCGTCCCGAGGACGGGGCCGCGGAGTCGTCGGGGCAATAGCTCCGCCTAGCCGCCATGGCGGGCGCGGCCGCGCCTCCTTCGGCGCGCACGATCAAGAGGAGATGAACATGCCGAACGGAAGGAAGAGACAATTCGCCGCCTTCGCCGCCTCGATCTGGCTGGCGGCTTCCGGGCTGCCCGCAGTCCCGGCGGCGGCCCAGACCGGGCCCGGGAATTATGGGAGTTGCCAGTACGACCCCTGGTCGCGCGGCTGGTACAGGATGTATGTCACGCATTACGAGCCCTGCACCCCGACCGCCGCGGAGCTCATCGGCACCTGCGTCTATGACGATCTGACCGGGAGCTGGTACAGAGTCTACATCACGCACTATGAGCCCTGCGATCCTCCTTATTAGGAGCAGACGGCCGAGGAGGCCGGTCGGGAAGTCTGAGACTTCTTGTCCCGAGGTCCCGGCTTTCGCCGGGATGACGCTAGGTGCGGCGGAAGCGGGCGATAAAGAAGCCGTCCGCTCCGCCCGCCTCGGCGAACAGGCCAGGGAGGATCCGCACGCGATTGCCCTCGACCGGGATGGCGGCGGGGAGCGTCCCGGCCTCGATTTGGTCGGCCTCGAAATCGGGCCGGCCGGCCAGGAACGCCTCGACCACCGCCTCGCCCTCCTCGGGCTCGAGCGAGCAGACCGAATAGACCAGGGCGCCGCCGGGCTTCAGCCAGCCGGCCGCCCGGGCGAGCATCGCCTTCTGGCCCTCGGCCAGCTCGGCGATCGCGCGGGGGCGGACCCGGTGGAGGACGTCGGGATGGCGGCGGTAGATTCCGGTCGCGGAGCAGGGCGCGTCGAGGAGAATTGCATCCACCTTGTCGGGCGGCGACCAACGCAGGATGTCGGCAGCGATCACCTTGGCCGACAGATTGGTGCGGGTGAGATTCTCGGAAAGTCGTGCAAGACGACTTTCCGACGCATCGACGGCGGTCACCGCGAAGCCGGCGCTGGCCAGCTGCATGGTCTTGCCGCCCGGCGCCGCGCACAGATCGAGCGCGGTCCGGCCTTCGCCCGGGCCGAGCAGGCGGGCCGGAAGCGACGCGGCGATGTCCTGCACCCACCAGCCGCCCTCGCCATAGCCGGTCAGCCCGGCGACCGCGGCCCTGGCGGGAAGCCGCAAATGGCCCGGCATGAGGCTGATTCCGTCCATCTCGGCCGGAGGCTTGGTTCCGGCGGCGAAGACGAGGTCGAGCGGCGGCGGTGCGGCGAGCAGCCTCGCGGCCTCGGTGGCGACGGCCTCGCCCCAGTGGCGAGTCCAGCGCGCCTCGACCGCCGCCGGCAGCGACGGCAAGGCCGGAAGCGCCGCGCCCTGGCGCATGAGGGTTCCGAAGACCCCGTGGACGAGCTTGCGCGGCCCGCCGTCGACCAGCGGCAGGACGGTCGAGATCGCGGCATGGGGCGGGGTGTCCAGCGCCAGCGCCTGGACGAGCGCGATGCGAAGCGCGAAGCGCGCCTTGGCGTCGTCGGGCAGCCGGTTGCGGGTGGCGCCGTCGATCAGGGCGTCGAGGTCGCCGAGTCGGCGCAGGGCCTCGGCGGCGATGGCGTGGGCGAGGCCGCGGTCGTTCGGCGCGAGGCCGCGCGCGGCGGTGTCGAGCGCGGCCTCGAGCGGAAGCCCCTTGCGGAGCACGGCGTCGAGCAGGCTCAGGGCGGCTCGGCGGGCGGGGACGCCCACCGGATCGGAAGGGCGGTTCACCTGGGGCGCCGCCCGAGTGGGTCGAGCGCGCTGAAGCCGGTGCGGCGGGGGCGGGGCGCGCGAGGCGCGAACTCGTCGGACATCGCCTGCAAAGCGGCGATCCGGTTGCCGGTGTCGGGATGGGTCGAGAACAGGCGGTCGCGGCCGGCGCCCGAGGGCACGATGTAGAGCGAGGCCGCGGCCGGGTTGCGCATCGCCACGGGGCTCGGGATCCGGGCGGCGCCTTGGTGGAGCTTGTCGAGCGCGGAGGCGAGCGAGCGGGGATCGCCGCAAATCTCGGCGGCGGCGCGGTCAGCGCCATATTCGCGGGTGCGGCTGATCGCGAGCTGGACGAGCATCGCGGCGAACGGCGCGAGCAGGACCGCGGCGATCATCGCCAGCGGATTGGAGCGGTCGCCGCCGCGGAAGAAGAAGCCGAAATTGGCCAGCATCGAGATGGCGCCGGCGATCGTCGCCGTCATCGTCATCACCAAAGTGTCGCGGTTGCGGACGTGGCCGAGCTCGTGCGCCATCACCGCCGCCACTTCCGCCTTGCTGAGGAGGCCGAGCAGGCCGGTGGTCGCGGCGACGGCGGCATGGGCCGGGTCGCGGCCGGTGGCGAAGGCGTTGGGATGGGGCGAATCGACCAGATAGACCCTCGGATTGGGAAGGCCGGCGCGGGCGGCGAGACCATGGACCATGCCGACCAGCTGCGGGCAGTCGCTCGCCGTCACCTCCTTGGCATTGTGCATGGCGAGGACGATCCGGTCGGCGTTCCAGTAAGTGATCAGGTTCATCGCCGCCGCGACGATCAGGGCGAGGACGGCGCCGCGCGGGCCGCCGAGGGTGAAGCCGAGGCCCATGAAGAGGGCGGTCATCGCCGCCAGCAGCATCAGGGTCCTGAGATGGTTCATCCTTGCGCCTTGGCCTCCGTCGTCCGAAATGTGGGGGATGAGCAGCCCATCTTCAATCGGCAAAGGGGGACGGCGGCCGGCGCATGTGAAGCCGCCGGCGCATCTCTCGCCGAGCCCGCCGGTGCCCGAGCCGGCGCCGGCCGCCGAAGCCGAAGAGCATGGCGGGCCGAAGGGCGAGGAGCCCACCCGCTACGGCGACTGGGAGAAAAAGGGGATCTGCTGGGATTTCTGACGGGCAAAAATCCTCCCCGAGCAATCTCGGGGAGGATTCTAAATCCCCTCCGACCTCAGCGGCCGCGACAACAGGCGCTCGACAACTTCCTCGACGCTCGCCTCGCCCGCGAGGAGCGCGCAGACCGCGGCGACGATCGGCATGTCGACGCCCGCCTCCCGGGCCGCGCGCGCCAGCACCGGCGCGGTATGGGCGCCCTCGGCGACGGTGCGGCGGTCGGCGAGCAGGGCGGCGGCCTCGCGGCCTTCGCCGAGGCCCTTGCCGAGGCTGAAGTTGCGCGAGCTCGTCGACGAGCAGGTCAGGACGAGGTCGCCGAGGCCCGAGAGGCCGGCGAGGGTCTCGGCCCGGGCGCCCCGGGCAAGCCCGAAGCGGGTCATCTCGGCGAAGCCGCGCGAGATCAGGGCGGAGCGGGCGTTCTGGCCGAGCCGGCGGCCCTCGACGACTCCGCAGGCGATGGCGAGCACGTTCTTGACCGCCCCGCCGATCTCGGCGCCGGTGACGTCGTCCGAGAGATAGGGACGGAACCAGGGCCGGGCGATGCGGGCGCGCAGCCGCTCGCCCAGCGCCGGGTCGGCGACGGCGAGGGTGACGGCGGCGGGGAGGCCGGCGGCGACCTCGTGGGCGAAAGTGGGGCCGGACAGGACCGCCACCGGCGCTTCCGGCTGGGCCTCGCGGGCGACGTCGTGCATCAGCGCCATCGTCGCTTCCTCCATGCCCTTGGCGCACAGAATGAGCGGAATGGCGAGGCGCGGCATCCCGGCGAGCACGGCGCGCATATGCTGTGCGGGGGTGACGACGAGGAGGGCGTCGCAGCCGGCCAGCGCCTCGAGGTCGCCGGTGGCGCGGATCGCGGGATCGAGCTTCGCGCCGGCCAGGAAGAGGCGATTTTCATGGTTGCTATTGACGCTCTCGACCACTTCCGGCTCACGCGCCCAGAGCAAAGTCTCGCCGCCGCCCGCCGCGACCTGCGCCAGCGCCGTGCCCCAGGCGCCGCCGCCGAGGATTCCGATGCGCATCCGGTCCGTCACCGCCCCCACTCCGTTCGGGCTGAGCTTGTGGAAGCCCTCCCTTTCATTCCATGACCTGAAGGAAGCGGCTTCGACAAGCTCAGCCCGAACGGGGGGGCGGGGGCGATCACGCCTTCACCCCGGCGCCGCGGACCTTCTCGGCGTCCGGATCGAGCGGCCAGCGGGCCCGGGCGGGGACGTCGAGCGGGTCGGTGAGGCCCGCGTCGAAGCGAAGCGCTCCGGCCCAGGCGATCATCGCGGCGTTGTCGGTGCACAGCCAGAGGGGCGGGGCGACGAAGGGCAGGCCGCGGGCCGCGGCGAGCGCGGACAGCGCCGAGCGGACCGAGCCGTTGGCGGCGACTCCGCCGGCGACGACGAGGGCGGTCGCCTCCGGCACGCGCTCCAGCGCCCGGCGGGTGCGGTCGACCAGGCTGTCGACGACGGCCTGCTGGAAGGAGGCGGCGATGTCCTGCGTGGCGTAGCGTCCGCTGTCGCGGGCTCGGAGGACCGCGCTCTTGAGGCCGGCGAAGGAGAAATGCGGCTCGGGCGAGCCGAGGAGCGGCCTCGGCAGCGGCACCGCGGCGCGATCGCCCGCCAGCGCCGCCCGCTCCACCGCGGGGCCGCCGGGGAAGCCGAGGCCGAGCAGCTTCGCGGTCTTGTCGAACGCCTCGCCGGCGGCGTCGTCGATAGTCGTGGCGAGCCGGCGGTAGCGGCCGAGGCCCTCGACGAAGAGCAACTGGCAATGGCCGCCCGAGACGAGGAGCAGGAGATAGGGGAAAACGAGACCCGGCTCGCTCAGCATCGGCGACAGGGCATGGCCTTCGAGATGGTTGACGGCGACGAGCGGCTTGCCGGCCGCGAGCGCCAGCCCCTTGGCGGCGACGAGGCCGACCATGACCCCCCCGATCAGGCCGGGGCCGGCGGTCGCGGCGACGGCGTCGACCTCGTCCAGGCCTATTCCCGCCTCGGCCAGGGCCTGCCCGATCAGCGCGGGAAGGATCTCGACATGGGCGCGCGCCGCGATTTCCGGGACGACTCCGCCATAAGGCGTATGCGCGCCCTCCTGGCCCGCCAGGCAATGGGCGAGGATTCGCCGGTCGGAGCCGACCAGGGCGGCAGCGGTCTCGTCGCAACTCGATTCGATGCCGAGGATGAGGCTCATGCCCGCTTCCCTGCCACCGCCGCACCCGCTAGCACAAGCGCCGCCATGCAACCGATCCTTCGCCTCGGAACCCGCGGATCGCCGCTCGCGCTCGTCCAGGCGCGGCTGGTGGCGACGGCCCTGCGCGACGCCCATGGCTGGGGCCCAGAGCTGATCGAGATCGAGCCGATCGCGACCAGCGGCGACCAGCTTCGCGACCGGCCGCTCTCCGAAATCGGCGGCAAGGCGCTGTGGACCAAGGAGCTCGACCTGGCCCTGCTCGAAGGCCGGATCGACCTCGCCGTCCATTCGATGAAGGACGTCGAGACGCTCCGTCCGCCGGAGCTGGCCATCGCCGCGATGCTGGAGCGGGCCGACGTCTGCGACCGGCTGGTCGGCGCCGCCAGCCTCGCCGTGCTTCCGGAGGGCGCCCGGGTGGGCACCTCGTCGCCGCGGCGTGCGGCGCAGTTGCTGGCGCGGCGGCCCGACCTCGTCATCGTCCCCTTCCGCGGCAATGTCGAAACCCGGCTGCGCAAGATCCAGCTCGGCGAGGTCGACGCGACCCTGCTCGCCGCCGCCGGGCTCGAGCGGCTCGGCCGCAGCGAGGTGGGCGCATTGCTCGACGATTTCCTGCCCGCGCCGGCGCAGGGAGCGATCGGGGTCGAGGTTCGAAGCGCCGACCGCCGGGTCCGGACCCTGGTCGCCGCGATCGACCATCGAGAGACCCATGTTTGCGTCGCGGCGGAGCGGCGGCTGCTCGAGGGGCTGGGCGGGAGCTGCCGCTCCCCGGTCGCGGCGCTGGCAATTCTCGAAGGCGATGAAATCCGGCTTCGCGCCGAGATATTGACCGAGGACGGTGCCGAGGCCGAGCGCGGCGAGCGGAGCTTCCGGAGCGGGGACGATTCGGCACCGCTCGAGCTGGCCCGCGCGCTGCTCGACCGGGCGCCGGCGAGGCTTCGGGCGCTGTTCGCGCTGTGAGGCTGCTCATCCTGCGGCCGGAGCCGGGCGCCTCCGAGACCGCCGGGCGGGCCCGGGCGATGGGCCTCGAGCCGGTCGTCGCTCCACTCTTCGCCATAACCGGCGTGGCGGGGCCGCCGGTCGAGGCCATGCGCTACGACGCGGTGCTTCTGACCAGCGCCAACGGCGCGCGCCACGCCCCGGCGGGTCTGACGGCGCTGCCCTGCTTCGCGGTCGGTGAAAGCACGGCGGCCGCGGCCCGGGCGGCGGGCTTCGCCGAAATCCGCACGGGACCGTCGGACGGCGCGGCGGCGGCGGCGATGATGGCCGGGGCGGGCATCGAACGGGCGCTTCACCCATGCGGTCGAGACCATCTCGAGGTCGAGGCTCCGGGCGTCGAGATCGAGCGGCGGATCGTCTACGCCGCCGAGCCGGTGGCGCACGAATTGTTCGAGGGGCCGGCGGTGGCGATGCTCCATTCCGCCCGCGCCGCGGCGCGCTTCGCCGAGCTCGCCGGCGACAAAGGCGCGATCGCGGTGGCGGCGATCAGCGAAGCGGCGGCGGCGGCGGCGGGCGAAGGCTGGGCGGCGAAGGCGGTGGCGCCGGCGCCGCGCGACCAAGCCTTGCTGGAGCTTGCCGCGAAGCTGTGCAATCATGCTCCGGACGTGGTGAGGGACGGCGATGGACTATGAGCCCGCACGAATGACGGCGAAACCGAAGCGGCCGCTCTGGACCCTGCTCGCCCTGCCCGTCGTCGCCTTCCTGGCCGGACTCGCGGCGATGGGCTGGCTGCTCGCCCATTGGGGCACGGCGGCGACCTTCCTCGGCGTCGTCCCAGCGCCGCCGCCGGCCGCCGAGCCGGCGCCCCAGCCGGTCACGGTGGAACGCGAGCCGGTGGCAGAGCCAGTGGCCGACGCCCCCGCCGGCGAACGGCTTGTGATCGACCCCGAAACCACCCGGCGGGTCAACCGGCTCGAGGAAAGGCTCGCCCTGCTCGACCTCCAGTCGCGCACCGCGGTCGGCAATGCCGACCGCGCGGAGGGGCTGCTCGTCGCCTTCGCGGCGCGGCGGGCGATCGATCGCGGAGTGGCTTTGGGCTATATCGAGACGCTGCTCCGCCAGCGCTTCGCCGCGACCGAGCCGCAGGCGGTGGCGACCGTGCTCACCGTCGCCCGCCAGCCGGTCACGGCGCAGAGCCTCCAGAAGGAATTCCAGGAGGTCGCGCCGCATCTGTCCGGCGGCGGCCAGGGGCAGAGCTGGTGGGGGGCGTTCAAGACCGAAATGGCCGGCCTGATCACCATCCGCCGCGAGCATACGCCCTCGACCCAACCCGCGGAGCGGCTTCGCCGGGCCGGCCAGAGCCTGGAATCGGGCCAGGTCGAGGTGGCTCTGCTGGAGGTGCTGAGGCTGCCCGGCCATGAGCGCGCCGACAAATGGATCGCCAACGCCCGCCGCTACGTCGCCTCGCACCGGGCTCTCGACCGGCTGGAGAGCGCGGCCCTGCTGGAGCCGAGGGCGCCGGTAGCGGTGCCGCCGCAGCCGGCGAAGGCGCGTTAGACCGCGTCATCCCGGACTTGATCCGGGATCCATGAACGCCCGTCGATGGGACGCTATGAAGATCGGTGTTCATGGTTCCGGCTTTCGCCGGAATGACGGCCTAGATCTCAAGCAGCGCGTAAGGCCGGCAGAAGGCCGGCTCGACGACGAACTGGGCGCAGTTGTACACCGGCACGCCGCCCGGCGTGTGCCCGGAATAGGCGCCGCGATGGGCGTGGCCGTGGACGACGGCCTTGACGTTGTCGAAGCGGTCGATCGCGTGGGCGAGGCGCGAGGAGCCGAGGAAGGGATAGATTTCGAGCGGCTCGCCCGCCACCGTCTCGGGGATGGGCGCGTAATGGAGGACGGCGACGACCCGCTCGGTCCGCAAGGAGCGAAGCGCGTTCTCGAGCAGCCTCGCCTCGTTGCGCGCCTCGTCGACGAAGATCTTGATCGCCTGCTCGCCGAACGCGCCGAGCTCGCCCCGGCCGAAGCCGCCGATGAAGCCCTTGGCGCCGGCGAAGCCGACCCCCTCGATCACCGTCGCCTGCTCGCCGAGCATGGTCACGCCCACCGACTGGAGGATGCGGATGACTTCGTCGGCCTCGCCGGCCTCGTAATCGTGATTGCCGAGCACGGCGACGACCGGAATCGTGCAGGCGCGCAGATCCTCGGCGAGGATCTCGGCTTCGCTTGCCTTGCCGAAATTGGTCAGGTCGCCGGCCAGCGCGAGCACGTCGGCGGCTTCGCTAATCTCCTCGAACAAGGCCCGGTAGCGATTGTGGCAGGTCTCGGTGACGTGGAGATCGCCGATCGCGGCGACGATGAGGGCCTCAGTGGTGCTGGGGTCGTTCATGCTTTTCGTCCACTCCCTTGCCGACGACGTCGGCGAAGCCCCATTCGGTCACATCCACGACATAGTCGGTCGGGCTGATCAGCCGGCCGCGGCAGATCTTGATGCTCGCGGGCGGCATCTGGTCCTGGGTCTTGAGGCGCTCGAGCAGCTCCTCGTAGAGCCAGCGCGGAATGAGGTCGCGCTCCGTCGGATAGACGAAGCGGAAGTTGAGGATATTGATCAGCAGCACTTCCCAGTAAAGCTCCATGTTCGAGAGCAGCCACTGCCAGTCGATCTCCTCATGCTTGACCAGGATAACGTGGACGATGTCGGCGCCGTCATAGCGGTAGCGGGTCTGCAGGAAGAGCTTGGAGAGGATGAACTGGGTCGGCGGAGTCACCCGGACGTTGGTGCCGTAGACCTCCGCCTCGTAGACCTCCTGGAACCATTCGTCGGTGATCGGGATGCTGGCCGACGAGATGTTGAAGATGACGTCGAAGAAATTGTCGCCGCGCCACACCTTCCCGATCCAGCGCTCGTCCTCCATCTCGATCTCGAATCCGCGTGACTTGAAGAAGCCGAGGATCTTGGGCGCGTCGCTGGGCTTGCAGAAGACGTCCAGATCCTTGGTCGGACGGGTGATTCCGGTGAAGCAGGACAAAGCGTAGGTCCCCGACAGAAGGAAGGGGATGCCCGATTCCTGAAGGAGCTCTAGGCTTTCCGAATAGAATCCGACCGCCTCCGGCGGCGGCTCGAAGGCGGACGAATCGAAATTGTCGAGTTGCTTGCTCATCGTCCCCGCGGCGGCGCGCCGGCGGCGGCGACGGAACGTCGCGCCTGCCGGACGCCTGGAGAACGGGGGTGGACGGGATGCGTTCCCGAGGGGGGATTAAGGCTGGGGCTGGGCCGGAGCCGGAGCTGCCTGCGCCGGCCGCATGTCGATCAGGGTGACGATGAACTCCAGCTCGGCGGCGGGCGGGATCGCGCCGGGAATGCCTTCCGCCCCATAAGCCAGAGCGGACGGGATCCAGAAGCGGTAGCGGCCGCCTTTCTGCATCAGCTGGAGGGCCTCCGCGAACCCCGGCACCACGCCCGAGACGGGGAAGGCGGTCGGCCGCGGGCCGGCGTCGAACAGGGTGCCGTCGGCGAGATGGCCCTCGTAGGTGACCAGAACCTCGTCGGTCGCCGCCGGCTTCGGGCCCGTCCCGGGCTTCAGCGTCTCGAAGCGCAGGCCGGAGGGCGTCGTGACGACGGCCCGGGCGGAGACGGGCGGGATGAAGGAGCGGGGCGGAACCGGCTTCGGGGCCGGAGCGGCGGCGAGCAGAAGGGCAAGGGCAAGCATCGTGACTCCCGGCCGTCCGGTCCGGCCGGCGAAAAACTGGAGCGGGCGAAGGGATTCGAACCCTCGACCCCAACCTTGGCAAGGTTGTGCTCTACCCCTGAGCTACGCCCGCTCTGAGCCGTGCCGGCGGCGGCTTAACGCCCCCGGCTGAGGTAAGGCGGCGGCTGCTAGCATGGGGTCCGCCACCCGGCAAGGGCCTAGATAGGCTTGGCAGGAGCCCGTGCAATCCCACATAGGCGGGAAGAAAGCGATCTGGCTTGGAAAGGCACGTTGTGGCGACATTGGGCATGAGCGCGGCGGAAAAGGAAGCGCTCGAGACTTTCCGGCGCGACGTCATCGAGCCGTCGATGACCTCGCTCGTCATCGTCGACTTCTGGGCGGAATGGTGCGGGCCGTGCAAGCAGCTCACCCCGATCCTGGAGAAGGTCGCGGCCGATTATGCGGCCAAGGGCGTCAGGCTCGCCAAGATCGACGTCGATTCGAACAAAGTCATCGCGGCCCAGTTCCGGGTCCAGACCATTCCCACCGTCTACGCCATCTTCCAGGGCCAGCTCGTCGCCGATCTGACCCCGGCGCGCACCGAGGCGCAGCTGACCCGCTTCCTCGACCAGATCCTCGAGCAATTGCCGGTCGAGGGCGAGGCGCAGCAGATCGAGGCCGAGATCGAGCCGCTGATCGCGATGGCGGAGGAGGTGCTCGCCGCCGGCGACGCCGGGCGCGCCGAGAATATCTTCACCCAGATATTGGAGATGGCGCCCGACCATGGCGGGGTGATCGGCGGCCTCGCCCGGACCCTGATCGCGGCCGGGCGGCCGGACGAGGCTCGAGCCCTGCTGGACTCCGCGCCGGAAAGCGCGGCCAAGGACCCGGCCGTCGCCCGCGCCCGCTCGGCGCTCGCTCTCGCCGAGGTCGCGGCGCCCGATACCGACACCGGCGAGTTCGAGCGCCGGATCGCGGCCGATCCCGACGATCACGAAGCCCGCTACGAGCTCGCCGGCGCGCTGATGGCGTCGGGGGACCGCGATGCGGCCGCCGACCACCTGCTCGAGAGCATCAGGCGGGACCGCGACTGGAACGAGGGCGCGGCGCGCAAGCGGCTGCTTCAGCTGATGGAGGTGGTCGGCCTCGAGGACCCCTGGGCCGGAGCGCAGCGCCGGCGCCTCTCGGCGATCCTGTTCACCTGATGGCGGACGACAGGCCGCTCCGGATCCCCGTCTTCCCGCTCGCCGGGGCGCTGCTCTTCCCCCGTTCGCAGCTGCCGCTGCACATTTTCGAGCCCCGCTACCAAGCGATGGTCCGCGACGCGCTCGCCGGCGACCGGCTGATCGGGATGATCCAGCCCCGCGGCCCGGACGAGCCGCCGCCCCTGTTCGACGTCGGCTGCATCGGCCGGATCGCCGGCGCCGAGGACCTGGAGGACGGCCGCTTCAACATCGTCCTGGAGGGTCTCGGCCGGTTCCGAATCGCCCGCGAGGCGACGGTCGACACGCCGTACCGCCAGGTCGACGCCGACCGCCGCGGCTTCGACGATTCGGCCGAGCCCGAGCCGCTCGGCCTCGCCCAGCGCGCCGAGCTCGAGCGGGAGGCGCGCCGCTATGCCGACGCCTTGGGCTATTCGGTCGACTGGGAGGCCGTCACCCGCCTCGACGACGAGATGCTGGTCAACGCCATCGCCCAGGTCGCGCCGCTCGACACCGGCTCGAAACAGGCCCTGCTCGAGGCGCCCGAAATCGCCGACCGCTGCGACCTCCTGGTCCAGTTCATGCAGTTCCAGCAGATGGTCCCGGGCGGCGCCGAAGGGCCCGAGACCCTGCAATGAGGGAGGCGCTGCTCGCCCTGCTCGTCTGCCCGGTGACCCGGACCAGGCTCCGCTGGGACGAAGAGCGGCAGGAGCTGGTGTCGGAAGCGGCGGGTCTCGCCTTTCCGGTTCGGGACGGCGTGCCGGTGATGCTGGTCGAGGAAGCGCGGGTGCTGGCGCCGTGAGCGCGGGGGCGGATCTCGACCTCAGCGGCCGCTGGACCGGAATATTCAACTATCCCGGACCCTTTCCGCCGGTCGGCTTCGAAGCCGAGCTTCGCGAGCTCGGCGGATCGATCGCCGGCACGATATCCGAACCGGACGCCAGTCCCTACGGCGCGGCCGGAACCCTCCGGGCGATCGTGGAAGGATCGCGCCAGGGCAGCGCCGTCACCTTCACCAAATTCTACGAGGATGCGGAGCGGCTGCCCGAGCCGGTCTTCTACAGCGGCGAGATCCAGCCCGACGGCAACGAGATTTCCGGACGCTGGGAGATAGCGGGCCAGTGGAGCGGGACCTTCCTGATGGTCCGAAATCCCGGCTCGGCCGAAGCGGTGGAAGTGGAAGCCGGCGAAGAATTGCCGGTGCCGGAGAGCTGAATCCTCCCCGAGATTTCTCGGGGAGGGGGACCGCGCGAAGCGCGGTGGAGGGGTTCTTCAGGCTCAGCAAGACCCCTCCACCATGCTTCGCATGGTCCCCCTCTCCCGGAAATCCGGGGGAGGAATTTCAAGCTCAGATCGCCAGCCCTCTCAGCAGCAACGGCAATTCCCCGCTCTCGCCCCGGGCTTCGGCCATAAGCTGGCTCTTGAGGGGTCCGACGCGCTGCACGACGCCCATTCCCAGACGGCGGATCGCGGAGGCGGTCCGGCCCGGCACGCCGTATAGGCGAGTCAGCCCGTCGGTGGCGGCGGCGACGGTGAGGGTGTCGAGGCTGCGCCATCGCTCGTAGCGCGACAGCGACTGGGCGTCGCCGGGGTCGAGGCCGAGCCGGGCGCCCTCGACCAGCACCTGGGTGAGGGCGGCGACATCGCGGAAGCCGAGGTTGAGGCCCTGGCCGGCGATCGGGTGGATGC
>JBEVDE010000241.1:0-3702 GCA_040514175.1 Allosphingosinicella sp.
CTACCGCCTCGCTTTCATCAAGCTCGCCTCGGACAAGGAAGAGGACCGCAACCAGGCCCGTGAATCGCTTGAAAAAGCGGCGAAGACGGATCCCGCCGTCGCGGGCCGCGTGCTCGGCGAGGCATGGCTCCGCGGACGTCTCAGCAAGGAACCTGATTTCGACAAGGCCATGCAGTGGTGGCTGATCGCCGCCGATACCAACGATGTGATTTCCATCATGTTGGTGGCCCGTGCCTATGACGGCCAGTTCGGCTTCCCGGACAAGCGTGACGTGAAGAAGGCCACCGAAGCCTATCGCAAGGCGGCCGAGCTCGGCGATCCTGGCGCGATGCGCTTTCTCGGCGAAGCCTATGCGGGCGGCATCGGCGTGAAGCGCGATCTGGCTCAGGCGGCGATCTGGTTGAGGAAGGCGCTGGCGGCGGGCGACAGCGATGCCGAGGCGGTCCTGAAAAAATGCTGTCCGTGAAAACCGGGCGGGGGGTCAGCCCCGGCCGCGATAGCCGGGGACGTCCTGGGCGGGGACCCACAGGCCCTCGGACGGCTCGCCCGACTGCCAGAAGACGTCGATCGGAATGCCGCCGCGCGGATACCAATAGCCGCCGATCCTGAGCCAGACCGGCTTCATCTCCAGCACCAGCCGCTCGGCGATCCCGACCGTGACGTCCTCATGGAAGCCGCAATGGTTGCGGAAGGACGTCAGGAACAGCTTCAGCGACTTGGATTCGACGATGGTCCCGCCGGGCGCATAGTCGATGACGAGATGGGCGAAATCGGGCTGGCCGGTGACCGGGCAGAGCGACGTGAATTCGGGCGCGGTGAAGCGCACCAGATAGAGGCTACCGGGCCGCGGGTTCGGCACGTAGTCGAGCTTCGCCTCTTCCGGCGAGGCCGGCAGGGGGCTGGAGCGGCCGAGATGGGTCAGGTCCATGGCCGCCGCTTTAATGGAGGCGACGGGGGAGGGGAAGGCGAAGCGGCAGCCGCGGACATTTGCAAACGTCACCTTGGACGGCGCAGCCTTCCCGGCTTACCAGGCGCGCAGCACCTCCTCAGGGTAACCCTGATCCCATCCGCGGGTATCGACCGCTTCGCCCCGCATTTTCGCGTTGGCGAGACTTTCGGGCACCGGCCAGGGATGCGAGTCCGGCGAAACGCCCGGAAGATATTCCGGCCGAAATTGATACTCCTTGTACTGGCCCGCCGCCCATCGTTCGCAAATCTCGATCATGAAGCGAACGGAGTCCATCATGTAGGGGCTGTCCGCCTCGATCGCGTCAACGCTCTCGTACCTGCTCCAATATGCGGGTTCCGCTATCGCGAAGAGATGAATGACCGTGCCCGCATCGCAATTGGGCTGGGCAATGATCCAGCGCAGCGGCTCAAGTCCGTCGTCCCAGTTCCAGGTGAGCGCCGCGCAATGCCATTCCATCGGGCCGGCGCGGCCAAGCCACTCGATGAGGCTATCCTCTATCGATTGGGAGTGGGAGCGGATGGCTTCGTCCATTTCCTGATTGCTCATGCCGCGGAAGTCTATTTTCGGGTAATTCCTCTGGTTTGCCTCGCGAACGCTGCGCAGCCACTCCGGTTCTTCCGGGTCCGACTCCGGCTGCGGCTTCCCTCGGGCAAAAAGGCGCTTCAAAAATCCGTTGCGCTCGTCACTGCCCGCCATGCCGCACCTCCCTGTCCGATCGAGCAAAAGCGGGGTGCAGCATACACCCTGCGGCCATTGGCGGGAGCCGTCTTCACGAAGGGGCCTTCCGCGTGTCAGATCGGCCGTTCCATCCGAATCGCCGGGAACCTCACTCCGCCGGGCATGGGGGTCTCGATCCGCTCAAGGCGGCGAAAGCCCATCGCCGCGTAGAAGCTCTCGCCATTGAGGCTGGCATGGGTTTCGAAGACGGTGAAGCCGCCCGCCCGCGCATCGGTTTCGCAACGTGCGTAGAGCATTCGGCCCACGCCGTGGCGTAACCAGGCGGGGTGGGTGGCGAAATGGCGGATGTGGGCGCGCCGGGGATCGGGTTCGGACGCGCCGGGCGGATGGGCGCTCCAGCCGCCGCAACCTGCGGGCTCGCCGGTCGTGGCTTCGACGAGATAGTAACGGCCCGACGCCAAAAGCTCGGGATTGGCCCTGGTCGTCACCGGCAAGGCGCGCGCCAGCAGTTCGTCGGGATAGGTTCCGGCCCACAGCTCTCTGTAGGAGGGACCAAGCACCGCCGCGACGGCGTCCGCGTCCTCGAGGGTGGCGATGCGAATGCGCATGCACGCAAAGTCGCAGCCGCGCCGGTCCGGGGCAAGCGCTTTGACTCGGCTCGGGCGCGTGCGATAGCTCCGCGCCATGAAAAAGATCCTGCTCGCCGCCGCGCTTGCCGCTCTTGCCGCGCCCGCTTCAGGCCAGGTAGCCGCCGCTCCTGCCGGCAAAGAGTCCGACAAGCCGATCCCCGAGCCGATCGTCTCCGTCACCCGCCATGCCGGCATCTTCGGCGGGCAGCGCATCGCCTACACCGCGACCGCATCCGAGACCTATCTCAAGGCCGCCGACGGCACTCCCAAAGCGAGCCTCTTCTCGATCGCCTATGTGAAGGAGCCGCGCGACCCGAAGCGGCCCGTCGCCTTCCTGTTCAACGGCGGCCCCGGCTCCGGCTCGCTGTGGCTTCACATGGGCGCCTTCGGTCCCAAAAGGGTGGCGATCCCGTCCGACGCGCGCGACGACGGCGCTCCGCCCTTCCCGATCCTCGACAATCCCGACAGCCTGCTCGATGCGACCGACATCGTCTTCATCGATCCGGTCGGGACCGGCTTCAGCCGGCCTCTCGGCAAGACCGAGGGCAAGGACTATTGGGGGGTCACCCAGGACGCCAAATCGGTCGCCGAGTTCATCCGCATCTGGCTCGGCGAGAACGGCCGCTGGAACTCGCCCAAGTTCCTCGGCGGGGAGAGCTACGGAACGACCCGCTCGGCCGCCGTCGTCAACCAGCTCGAGGGCGCGTATAACGACGTCTCGCTGAACGGCGTCATCCTCATCTCCACCATCCTCGATTTCGGCGCCCAGGCCTATGTGCCGGGCAACGAGATGCCCTATCTGCTCTACGTCCCGTCGATGGCGGCCGCGGCCTGGCATCACGGCAAGGCGCCGGCCGATGCGGGGACCCTCGAGGGCTTCGTCCAGGAGGCGCGCGACTTCGCCGCCGGCGATTATGCGGCGGCCCTGTTCAAGGGCCAGAAGCTGCAAGGCGAGGAGCGGGCCTCGATCCGCCGCCGCCTCGCCCGCTTCACCGGCCTTTCCGAGCGTTTCCTCGACTCCGCCGACCTCAGGGTCAGCGACCAGCGCTTCTACAAGGAGCTGCTGCGCGACAAGGGCCTGGTCATCGGCCGGCTCGATGCGCGCTACACGGGCCGCGACTACGACAATGCCGGCGAAACCCCGGACAACGATCCGAGCTTCTACGGAATCGACGCCGGCTATACCGCCGCGCTCAACGCCTGGGTCCGCGACGGCCTCAGGTTCCGGACCGACCGCCAATATTCCACCATCGGCGGGGTCGGCGACTGGGACTGGGATCTCAAGGACCAGGACGGGGAGCAGAAATATTACAAGAATGTCGCGTCTTATCTGGGGCGGGCGATGCGGGAGAATAACGGGCTTCGGGTGTTTGTCGGCCAGGGCTATTTCGATTTCGCGACACCCTTCTTCGGCGCCGAATATTC
>JBEVDE010000244.1:0-7802 GCA_040514175.1 Allosphingosinicella sp.
TCGCCGCACAGGGCAAGCTCGTCGTCGAAGGCCGAGCCGGTCTCGAAGAGCAGCCGGCCGAGCAGGGTCGACTTGCCGTCGTCGACCGATCCGCAGGTGATCAGGCGAAGGAGGGTCTTCTCCATCACGTCGCCCCAGCGAAGGCTGGGGCCCCAGGGGGCGAAAGGCGCCGGCGGTCTTCACCCGCCGGGGTCCCAGCCTTCGCTGGGACGACGTGCCGGGCCCCCATCAGAAATACCCCTCCCTTTTCTTGCGCTCCATCGACGCCGTGCCGTCGCGGTCGATGAGCCGGCCCTGCCGTTCGGACTGGCGACCGGCGCGCATTTCCTCGATCAGCCCGGCGACGGTGGCGGCGCGGCTCTCGATCGCGCCCGAGAGCGGGTAGCAGCCGAGCGTCCGGAAGCGCACCCAGCGCTCCCGCACCTCTTCCCCCGGTCCCGGCTTCAGCCGCTCGTCGTCGACCATCAGCAGAGTACCGTCCCGCTCGATCGTCGGCCGGGGCTCGGCGAAATAGAGGGAGGAGACCTCGATCCCCTCGGCCTCGACATATTGCCAGACGTCGAGCTCGGTCCAGTTGGAGAGCGGGAAGATCCGGAAGCTCTCTCCCTTCGCCTTGCGGCCGTTGTAGAGCCGCCAGAGCTCCGGTCGCTGCCTTTTCGGGTCCCAGCGATGGCCGGCCGAGCGGAAGGAGAAGATTCGCTCCTTCGCCCTCACCCGCTCCTCGTCGCGCCGGGCGCCGCCGATCGCGGCGTCGAAGCCGTCGAGCGCCTGCTTCAATCCGTCCGTCTTCCACATCTGGGTGTGGAGCGCCGAGCCATGGTCGAGCGGGTTGATGCCGCGCGCCTCCGCCTCCGGATTGCGGTGGACGATCAGCTCCATGCCGGCCTCGGCGGCGGCGCGGTCGCGAAGCTCGTACATCGCCCTGAACTTCCACATCGTGTCGACGTGGAGGAGCGGGAAGGGCGGTTTGGCCGGAGCGAAGGCGAGCCGGGCGAGGTGGAGCAGCACCGAGCTGTCCTTGCCGGCCGAATAGAGCATTACCGGCCGCTCGAACTCGGCCGCCGCCTCGCGCATGATGTGGATCGCCTCGGCCTCGAGCCGCTGGAGATGGGTGAGCGTCATCGCAACGCTTCTTAGGGTCGGTTCAGCCCGGAATGAAGCTCTTGTTCCCCGGCGAAGGCCGGGGCCCAGTCCCACATCAGACTGGATGGCAGCTATCAGCCCAAATGCCGGAACTGGACCCCGGCCTCCGCCGGGGTGCGTCTTCGGGCGGTTGCAACTTCGCGCCGCCCGCGCCATCTCCGCCGCCATGACCGAACCCCCGATGAAAGCCGCGATCATCCCGGTGACTCCGCTCCAGCAGAATTGCTGCCTGCTCTGGTGCACGAAGACGATGCTCGGCGCCTTCACCGATCCCGGCGGGGACCTCGACCGGCTCAAGGCCGCGGCGAAGCAGCACGAGGTGACGATCGAGAAGATCCTCCTCACCCACGGCCATATCGACCATTGCGGCTCGGCCAAGATCCTCGCCGACGAGCTCGGCGTGAAGATCGAGGGTCCGCACGTCGCCGACAAATTCTGGATCGACCGCCTCGCCGAGGACGGCGCGCGCTACGGAGTCCCCGGCTATCCGTTCGAATCGGACCGCTGGCTCGTGGACGGCGACACCGCGACTGTGGGCGAGCTCGTCTTCGACGTCTATCACTGCCCCGGCCACACGCCCGGCCACGTCGTCTTCCACCACGCGCCGTCGAAGCTCGCCATCGTCGGCGACGTCCTCTTCCAGGGCTCGATCGGCCGCACCGACTTCCCGATGGGCAACCACCAGGATCTGCTCGACGCGATCACGACCAAGCTGTGGCCGCTGGGCGGCGACACCGCCTTCGTCCCCGGCCACGGCCCGATGAGCACCTTCGCCCGCGAGCGCGCCACCAATCCCTTCGTCGGCGACCGGGTGCTGGCGGGCGCCTGACCGTTCCCGGGACGCTAATTCCGGATAAGGAACGGCGCCCCCGGCACAGCGTTGTGGGGCCGTAATGAAATGGCGGATTGCCTTCTGCGCGGCGTTGGCGCTTGCCGGTTGCGATCGCCTTCCCAGCGATCCCGACGGTACCCTCGACAGGGTGCGCGCCGAGCGGCGCTTCCGGGTCGGACTGATCGCCACCGGCGGAGCGGCGGCCGACCGCCGGCCGGAAGCCGCCTTTCTGGCGAGGATCGCCCGGGCCACCGGCGCCCGCCCGGTGGTGGAGCAGGGCGCTTCCGAGCCCTTGCTGCTCGATCTCGAGGACGGCGGGCTCGATCTCGTCATCGGGCCGCTGTCGTCGGAAAGTCCCTGGCTGGAACGGGTGGCCCTTCTGCCTTCGCTTGGCGCGGTGGCCGGTCCCCATGAGGTGGAGGTCACTCCGATCGCGCGCAACGGCGAAAACCGCTGGATCACCTTGCTCGAGCGCGAGGCCCGCGCCGTCGCCGACGGAGAGTCGCCGTGAAGGACGACGGCGTCGTCCCGCCGGAGCTGCGCGCGCCGATGCGCCGGGCGGTCCGGCTCGAATATTGGAATATCGGCTTCACGATCAGCATCATCGCCGTCATGGGCCTCGTCCTCGGCAACAGCCAGACGATGAAGACGGCCTGGGTCGAGGACACGCTCGGCCTGATCCCGCCGATCGTCTTCCTGGTGGCGGTCCATTTCGAGAAGAAGGGGCCGACCGACCATTATCCGTTCGGCTTCGACCGGGTCCACAGCCTCGCCTTCCTGATCGCCGCGGTGGCGCTGGCGGGCGTGGGGGCGCTGCTGCTGTGGGATTCGGTGAGCACGCTCGCCGCCCGCGAGCATGCCACGGTCGCCTCGATCCGCCTGTTCGGCCGCGACATCTGGCTCGGCTGGCTGATGCTCGCCGCCCAGGTCTATTCGATCATCCCGCCGCTGATCATCGGCCTCAAGGAGATGCCGCTGGCGCGCGAGATGCAGGACGAGGTGCTGTTCACCGACGCCAAGATGAACAAGGCCAATTGGCAGACCGGCGCGGCCGGGCTCGCCGGCGTGATCGGCCTCGGCCTCGGCTGGTGGTGGGCCGATTCGCTGGCCGCCGCCTTCATCTCCGTGGGTATTATCTCGGACGGCTGGCGGGCCCTCAGGATCGCGACCGCGGAGCTTGCCGACGGCGTTCCCCGGGAGCTCGGAAGCACCCGCGTCGACCCGGAGGCGGAGCTCCTGGTCGCCAAGCTTAAGGCCCGATATCCGGGCGCCGGGATACGGTTGCGCGAAACCGGCCGCTACATCCACGCCGAAGTGAGCGGGATCGCCCCCGACGAGCGCCAGGACCTGAAGGCATTGTGGCCGGGCGAGCCCGGGCGCGCCTGGCGCCTCGCTCAGCTGGCGTTCGTTCCGCCCGGTGAGGACAAGGCCGAAGCATAGGTGACCCGCGCCGGCTCGCGGTGGAGGTAGGGAAGAACGATCGCGTAGACGGCAAGTCCGAACAGGATCAGAGCCGTCCCGATGATTCCGATCATCCGCAGCTTCAGCTTGTCGGGGCTTGGCCGGTCCATCCCGAAGCCGTGGGCGATTCGGACGAGGATATAGACCACGCCGACGATCCACAGCCACAGCTGCGAGCCCTCGGCCAGCTCGATCAGGGCGAGCAGGATGAGCACGAACGGCGTATATTCGATGAAATTGGACTGGGCCCGCATCCGGGCGATCAGCGCCTCGTTGCCGCCGTCGCCGATCGAGACCTTGTGGGCGAGGCGCATCTGGCCGACGCGCCGGGCGAGCCAGATGTTGAGCAGGGCGGCGGCCCCCGCGATGGTGAGCGTGATCGGCAATATCATGGCGTCCCCTCCCTGTCCTGGCCACCGGGTGGCATGCGGCGCGCGCGCTTGCAACTGCGGCGAAATCCGCTATAGGCGGCACCGCTCACGCGCGCACCCCGGCCGCACGGCCAGCGGCCTTCCAAGCTGTTGACCCTTGGCAACGTGCTCGCCACATCAACGAACCCCAAGTCAAGAACAGGTGCCAGGATGGCCGTCCCCAAGAGAAAAACAACGCCGTCGAAGCGCAACATGCGCCGCAGCCATCACGCGCTGAAGCCGGCCAATTACCAGGAATGCAAGAATTGCGGCGAGCTTCACCTGCCGCACAATCTGTGCGCCGCCTGCGGCCATTATAATGGCCGTGAAATCGTCAGCGAGAAGGCGTAACGCGGCCGCTGACGGCTTTTTTGGAGATGGCATAGGTGGGCAGCGGGCCGCGGATCGCAGTCGACGCGATGGGCGGCGATGTCGGGCCCGAGGTGATGCTGGCGGGCGCCGCGCGCGCTCATCGCCGCCGCCAGGACCTCTCCTTCATCCTCTTCGGCGACGAGCCGATTCTGCGCTCGGAGCTCGCCAAGCATGACGGCCTCCGGGCAGTCTGCGACATCGTCCACGCGCCCGACGTCATCGCCGCCGAGGACAAGCCGAGCCAGGCGATCCGCCGCTCCAAGACCACGTCGATGGGCCTCGCCATCGCCGCGGTGAAGGCCGGCGATGCCCAGGCGGCGGTCTCGGGCGGCAACACCGGCGCCCTGATGGCGATGTCGAAGCTGGCGCTGAGGACCATGCCGGGAATCGACCGCCCGGCGCTCGCCGCCCTCCTCCCGACGCTCGGCGAGAACGATCTCGTCATGCTCGATCTCGGCGCCAATACCGAATGCGATCCGCGCAACCTCGTCCAGTTCGCGGTGATGGGCGCGGCCTATGCTCGAGTCGTTCTCGAGCTTCCCAAGCCGAGGGTTCAGCTGCTCAACATCGGCACCGAGGAATTGAAGGGGACCGACGACCTCAAGGAGGCGGCCGCCATCCTTCGCGACGCCGATTATCTGGGCATGCGCTTCGAGGGCTTCATCGAGGGCGACAAGCTGTCGCGCGGCGACGTCGACGTGGTCGTCACCGACGGTTTCTCGGGCAACATCGCCCTCAAATCGCTCGAGGGCACGGCCCGCTTCGTCACCGACCTGCTTCGCCGCGCCTTCCAGAGCTCGGTGCGCTCGAAGATCGGCTTCCTCATCTCGCGGCCGGCGACCGAGCTGCTCAAGCATCATCTCGACCCCAACAACCATAATGGCGCGGTCTTCCTCGGCCTCAACGGTCTCGTCGTGAAGAGCCACGGCAGCGCCACCGAGAAGGGCGTCGCCAACGCGATACGGGTCGCGGCCCGGATGGTCCGCGAGGACCTCACCCGAAAGATCATCGAGGATCTCGACAACATCGCCCGGCACCGCGCGGAGATGGCCGCCAAATGAGCCGCCGTTCGATCATCCTCGGCACCGGATCGGCGCTGCCGCCGCGCCGGGTCACCAATGCCGAGCTCGCCGAGCGGGTCGAGACCACCCACGAATGGATCGTCGAGCGCACCGGCATCGAGGCGAGGCATATCGCCGCGGACGGTGAGACCACGGCCACGCTGGCGACGGAGGCCGCCGAGAAGGCGCTCGCGGCGGCCGGGGTGCCGGCCGAGAAGGTCGGCCTGATCGTGCTCGCGACCGCGACTCCGGACCAGACCTTTCCGGCGAGCGCGACCCGGGTCCAGACCGCGCTCGGCATAAACGATTGCATCGCCTTCGACGTCGCCGCCGTCTGCACCGGCTTCCTCTATGCGCTCTCCGTCGCCGACAACATGCTCAAGGGCGGCATGGCGGAATATGCCCTCGTCATCGGCTCGGAGACGTTCAGCCGCATCCTCGACTGGGAGGACCGCACCACCTGCGTCCTCTTCGGCGACGGCGCCGGGGCGATCCTGCTCCAGTCGGTCGACGCCCAGGACAAGGGCGTGCTGGCGACGAAGCTCCATGCCGACGGCCGCCACAACGACCTCCTGTTCGTCGACGGCGGCGCCTCGACCACGGGGACGATCGGCAAGCTGAGGATGAAGGGCAAGGAGGTGTTCCGCCACGCCGTGGTCAATCTCGCCGCCGTGCTCAAGGAATCCCTGGAGGCGGCGGGCCACACGCCCGACGAGGTCGACTGGGTGGTTCCCCACCAGGCCAACAAGCGCATCATCGACGCGACCGCGAAAAAGCTCGGCCTCGATCCGGCGCGGGTGATCGTGACCGTGGACCAGCATGCCAACACCTCGGCCGCCTCGGTGCCGCTGGCGCTGGACACGGCGGTGAGGGACGGTCGCATCAAGCCGGGCGATCTGATCGTGCTGGAGGCGATGGGCGGCGGCTTCACTTGGGGCGCCGCCGTCGTCCGCTACTGAGGCCCTCGCAACTACGTAAAAACCGAATGTTCGACCGGGGCCTCTCGGCACAATGCCGGTTTGCAACTAAATGCAAGCTGGACTATGGTTTTTAACAGCCTCGGGGGGAGGGAGAAGAAATGGCCGACGCGGGAACCATCAGGCGGACAGACGCCGGGACCTTGACGCGCGCCGACCTTGCGGACGTCATTCATCGCGAGATCGGCCTTTCCCGGGCCGAATCGGCCGGCATCGTCGAGCGTATCCTTCATCATATGTGCCACGCTCTGTCCGAAGGGCAGAATGTGAAGATATCAGGTTTCGGCAGCTTCATCCTGCGCGACAAGGGTGAGCGGGTCGGCCGCAATCCGAAGACCGGCGTCGAAGTGCCGATCGCGCCTCGCCGGGTGCTTACCTTCCGCGCCAGTCAGATCATGCGCGAGCGGATCGCCAAGGGCGGCTGAGGCCGCCATGGCGGACGCCACCGGCAAGAGCGAACAGGCCTTTCGGACGATCGGCGAGCTCGCGTCCGAGCTTGACGTCCCCCAGCATATATTGCGCTATTGGGAGAGCCGCTTCCCGCAGCTGAAGCCGCTTCAGCGCGCCGGCAACCGCCGCTATTACCGCCCCGCCGACGTCGCTCTCGCCCGCCGGATCCACCGCCTGCTCAACCGCGACGGCTATACGATCCGCGGAGTCCAGCAATTGCTGGCGAGCGGGGCGAGCGACGAAGGCCCGGGCGAGGCCGCCGCGCCCGAACCGGCGGCGCCGGGCGGCCGAAGCGCCTTTCCGCTGGAGCAGCTCAAGGCCATCCGCCGGGCGCTGGCCGAGGCGCTGGACTCCTGATCCAAAAATCCTCCCCTGCCTCTGCAGGGGAGGGGGACCATGGGAAGCATGGTGGAGGGGCTTTGCGGATACTGAAGAACCCTCCACCGCGCTCCGCGCGGTCCCCCTCCCCGCGAAATCGCGGGGAGGAATTTTCATTCCGCATCCGGCCCCAGCTCGGGATCGAGGTCCCTCGGCCGGATGAAGCGGACGATCCGCCCCGAGCGCTCCGCCACGTCGGCCCATCGCTCCACCGGAAATTCGATCTCGGCCAGGGTTCCAGTCGGATATTTGACCTCGACCTGCGATCGAAGCCCGGCCTCGTCGCGGCGGGAGAGCCGAAGCGCGATTTCCTCGAGCCCCGGATTGTGGCCGGCCAGAAGCAGCCGCTCCGACTCGTCCGGCGCGGCCCGAACGATCTCGAGCAGGGTCGCGGCCGGGGCCAGATAGAGGCGCTCGTCGAACCCCGCGCCGAGCGGCCCGAACACCGCCTCCACCTCCTCGAGCGTCTCGGTCACCCGCCGGGCGGGGGACGCCCGGACCCGGTCGAAGACCAGGCCCTGCGCCTTCATCTCGAGGCCCACCGTCCGCGCCGCCCGGCGGCCGCGCGGGTTGAGCGGCCGGTCGAAGTCGCGGCTGACGCTATCGTCCCAGCCGGACTTCGCATGGCGCAGAAGCGTCAGACTCTTCATTCGGCTTCTTCGGCCTGCCACTCTTCGAGCGCCTGATGCCCGAAAGCCGGCTCCGTGGAACGCCGCGT
>JBEVDE010000248.1:0-4373 GCA_040514175.1 Allosphingosinicella sp.
GAAGCTGATCACCCCCGACGAATCGGGCGGCGCCAAGAATCCCTTCTCGATCGGCGCCGGGGTCAGCCTCGCCACCGCCCAGGACAAGGGCAAGGCCTTCTCGTCGCAGCTCTTCCTGCTCGTCTCCCTGCCCGAGCTCGTCATCCTCGAAGGCCGGGCCGACATCCTCGCCAAGCAGCGTGTCGGGCTGACCGACGGCGAACCGCCTTATTACGCCTATCTCGCCCTCTCGCGCGAGAGCATCGAGCTGGGCGCCGGAGTCAATTATCTGATCCCCAAGGACACGGGCCAGACCCTCAATCTCACCGCGGTGTTCGAGGCCGCCTATTTCTGGCGCAACTCGTCGGCCTGGTATGTCCATTTCGGCACCAAGGCGAAGCCGATGACGGCGCGCATTCTCGATATGCTGGACGGCTACGCCTATCTGATGCTGTCGGCGAGCGGCATCGAAGCGGGCGCCGGGGTCCATTTCGAGTTCAGCAAGTCCTACGGTCCGGTCTCGGTCGACGCCTACGCCTATCTCGACACCTGGGCCTATCTAAGCTTCGAGCGCTCGCAGGCCGGCGGCGGAATCGCGCTCGGCGGCCATGTCGACGTCACCTTCATGAAGGTCGGCTTCTACATCTCGCTCGACGCCGGGCTCACCGTCGAGGCGCCGAATCCGTATCGCGTCGCCGGCCATGTCGAGGTCTGCGTGACCGTCAACCTCAAGATCAAGAGCTTCACCAAGTGCGTGAATCTCGATTTCGTGTGGGAGCGCAACAACCAGCCCGACTTGAGCCCGGTCGCTGCGCTGATCGCCCCGCCCGGCGCGCCGGCGCCGCCGCCCGCGGTCGCCGTCCACATGATGTCGGGCGCGACCTATCCGGTCGAATTCTCGGCCAATCCGGCGATGGTTCCCACAATCGACAACGACTGGGCGATCCCGCTCGACGCCTTTATCGACGTCAAGCTCGGCAAGCGCGTCGATCCGCTCCACGCCCTCGGCGCAAGGCTGGGCGGCGCCACCACGCCGCCCAGCGGCCATGCCGAGAAGATGCCTCCGCAATACGGCTCCCGGATCGTCGACCACGTCTATTCGCTCGAGCGGGTGGCGCTGGAGGTGCTCGGCCCGAACGGGTGGCGCGACTACCGACCCTATGAGGCGATCGCCGGCGAAGGCTTCGTCACCAGCGTCGGCGCCCAGGATATCGCGGCGATGCCGGTGGGCCTGTGGCAGAAGCAGGAGCCCGGATACGGGCAGATGCGCTTCCTGGCGCTGACTCCGTTCAGCTTCATGGGCCCGACCGGCGGCCACCGGCCCGAAGAGCTCGGAGTGACCGCCACCTCGCTCTATTGCGTCGCGCCGGAGCGCACCGAGCAATGCCTGACCTGGATCGAGCCGCGCCGGCTCGCTTCGGGACAGGATCATTTCCGCGACGGCGTGCTCTACCGGGTGGACGACGCGGCGACCGGATCGGTTCCGTCCCGGCCTCCGTCGCCGGCCACCGCTTCAGCCGCGTCAGCGCCGGGGCCCTGCCATCTGGCGATCGGAGAGGGCGGGCGCGCCGCTTTCCTGCTGCCGGCGGATTCGGTGTCCTGCCGGGTCAAGGCCTCGAGCCAGGCGCCGCAAATCCTGCTCCGCTTCCAGCGGCTCAAGCCGAGCGGACCGGTGGCAGGCCCGACCGGGCCGGTCTGGCCTTATTCGCCTCCCGAATATGAGGACGTCCGGACGGTGAGCGTGGACCGGGCCGACCTCGGCCAGGCGATCGTCTACAACGATCCCGGCGTCCCGATCCGCCGCATCCTGCTCGAGACGCCGGTGCCGGACCGCCGGACGATCGCCATGATCGAGGAGGCGATCGCGCGCCGGCAGGACGATTGGTACCGCGCCGACGAGCGGCAGCGGCCGGCGATCCGAGCCGAGCTGAACAAGCTCGAGATCCGCCTTCGGGAGGAGCATGGCAAGACCTGCGTCGGAAGGCCCCGCAGCGACCGCGACGACAAGGCCGACGTCGAGCGCAAGCGCGAGATCGCGGCGCTCAACGAGCAACTCGTCCGCCTGCAGGCCGAACTCGACTCGCAGACCGCCCGGTACAAACTGGCCTGCGTCGTCCAGCCCACGCCTGACCCGCGCGATCGCCCCCCGAGGGGGCCCAGTCGGCCGGCCGTCTGGCCGCCGATGTCGCGCGCGGCCTGCGACAAGCTCGCGGCCGAGATCGCGGCGCTCGAGGCCCGCATGGAGGCGCTCAAGCGCCGAATCGCCGAACTCGAGCGCGCCGCGATCGTCCGCGACCAGCGCGACGAAGCTCGCGAGGCTTGGGCCTGCGCCACCTTCGTCGATGAGATTTGCTGGCTGCCCCAGGAAGACTGGCGCCACAACCAGGCGCTTCCGGACATTGCCGCCATCGCGGCGGACTACGATTCGATGCGCAAGGCCGTGGAGACGGCGGTCGCGCCGATCTGGCGGCCGCATCGGACCTACCGTATTACCTGCGTCCTTCGCGATACCGTTTCGGCTGGCTCCTCCTCAGCGCCGAACGACGGCACATTCTACATCCATTTCAGGACGAGGGGCCCGATCGGCGAGTATCGCCCCCTGCCCGCGCCCCAGCCGAACCAGCCTGACCCGCTGGAAGATCCGCGCCCCGACAGCCCCGAGAATTTCCTCAAATATTATATCGACCGCGATCGCTCCTTCCCCGATCCGGGCGGCGATCTCCTTTACGCCAAACCTCTGTTCTACCGGGACGTGGCGATCCGGTTGCGGCTGGCCAAGCCTCACGCCTACCATTTCTTCGCCGACTGGCCCGATTACGGCCTTGGGCCCTGCCATTACGAGATGGCGATCCGGATCAAGGACCCGACCGAGGCGGTGCCCGACGCCGGCGACCCCGCTCACGCGGCCCCGCTGATCGTCGCTCCGATCGTCGGCCAGCAGAGCTGGAAGCCCGTCGAGCCACCGTGGACGCCCGAAATCGCGATGCTCAACAATCTGCACGATCCGCTCGCCGGCGGTAAGCCACACGCCACCGCTTGCCTGAGCCAGACCGGCAAGGGGCCGATCGAGCCGGCCGCGCTGGCGATGGAGACCGAGCTCGGCGACCTGCTGCCGAACAAGCTCTATACGGCCGTGGTGCTCAACCGGAGGCTCGACGTCACGCCTCAGACCGAGACCGAAATCCACCGCTATCCGTTCAAGACGTCGCGCTACCCCGATTTCGCCGCCCAGATCGGCAGCCATGTGCTGAACGACGAGCCCGACGCGCTGAAGCTGGCCGTGTTCGCCGTCGGCCACGAACTCGCCGCCGCCGCCGCCGCGCCGGCCGCCTATGCGGCGGCGCTCGCCATCGTCAAGCGCGAGGCGGCGCCGGATCCCGCCTACCCGGACCATTTCGACCAGCTGCTCTACGGCCGGCTGAAGCTCGCGCCGCTGCCGCCCCCGGCGACGCTCGAATTCAACTTCGTCACCAATGCCCTTACGGGCGACACTTACGGGCTGTGGATACGATGCCCCGAGGCGCTCAACGACCCGCGGGCGCCGCGCCCGCTGCGCGAGGCGGCGGTCGCCCTGCACGAAGCCGGCGCGCCGCGCGGCGACGCAAGGGTCCTGTCGTCGAAGGACGGCTGCCAGGCCTTCATCATGATCGACGGCGGGCCAATGCCGACCGGCGACCTTTCGGTCGCGTTCGGGCTGCTCGCCGCGGACGGGCTGTCGGTGGCCGAGACCGTCTCCACCGGCACGCTGACGATGCCGCAGGAGGCCTGAAGTGCCGTTCTTCAACAGCTACGCTTTCGACCTGCCGAACCGCTTCAACCGGGCGCTTCCGGTCATCGGCGGCAAGGCCGGGCGCTTCCTCGCGGTCGGCGGCTGGGACGGGACCGGCACCGCCGCGATGATCGAGGCCGACGGCGCATGCGCCTGGGCGCGGCGCTACCAGGACCCGAGCCTGGACTTCGACGACGCCGTCCGTGTCGGCGCCCTGGACTTCGTCGATGCCGTCCAGGTCGGCACGGAGGGCTTCGCTCTGCTGTCGGCGGTCGCGGGACGCGGCAATTATGGGCTCGTGCGGATCGATTCCGGCGGGACGGTCCTGTGGTCGCGCTCCATCCCCGGCCTCGGCTTCGGCCCCGGCGCCCGGATACTGAAACCCCTGGACGGCGCGGACGGGCTGCTGGTCGTCGCGTGGCCGGCGCCTCTGGCCCTCAATTACCACAAGGTCGCGGCGAGGCTGATTCGGCTGGCGGCGGATGGCTCGGTGCTTCGCGCCGTCGATATCGTCGGGGCGGGAGGGCGCGTCTTCGACGCGGCCGCGACCGACGATGGCTATATCCTGGTCGGCGACGAGGACCCGCGCAGCTTGGCCGAATTCGAGGCCGGCAACCCCGGCCTC
>JBEVDE010000333.1:0-8105 GCA_040514175.1 Allosphingosinicella sp.
CTCATCTGCACCAAGGTTCCCGCCGGCCGGTCCATGTCCGCGCTAGTCCCTCCGCCACCAGCACATCTCCCAGCGAGCGCCCGCTACGCGTCACGATGCGCAGCTGCCGCCCGTAGCGATCGCGGTCACGCCCGCTGGGGAGCGGGTTGAGCTGGAAGTCGCCCTGGGCGAGGAGTTGCCGCATCCGGGCTGTCGCCCTTGCGGCCAGAGCGGTTTCGTAGGGGCAGCGGCCGTGGACTTCGGGGGTGTCGATGTCGGCGATTCGGATTCGCTCGCCGGCGTGGAGGAAGGTGTCGCCGTCGATCACCCGTACCGGCCCGTCGGCTCTGACGGGGCGCTGCTCGGCGCGGCTTGGCGCCTCTATCCGGGGCGGTGGGCCTTCCTGAGCCTCTAGAAGGGCCCGCGACCGGCGCGCCTCGGCATAAGGGTCCAAACCGGCGGCGGGGGGCGGTTCGACTGCCGCCTCGAAGCCCGCATGCGGGTTGTTTTCCAGTGCCGGCGGCAGCGACCGGTAGCCGATCAGACCGGCGAACAGGCCGCCGAGGAGCAAAAGGCGAAGCTGCGCGAGGGAGACGCCGTGCGCGCCGCCCCCGCGGCGTCGCCGGCCGCCGCGTCTGAATCGCCTCGCCTGTCCCACGAACAGGGTTTAGCGAAAAGCCGATATACAACTTCCTAATATGGTCGCGTGCGCATTGCCGCCCCGCCGCCTCTGCGCCATGCTGCGGCAAAAGGAGTGTCGGCCATGCCAGTCCGCCGCAAAGGCCTGACTTTAACCCTTGCGGCGGCCGCGGCCGCCGGCATCCCCGCGGCTCCGGCACAGGCCTGCGATTCCGGCCCGTTCCCCATCTATTACCATTCCGGCTCGGCGCGGCTTTCCGAGGGGGATCGCCGGTTGCTGGAAGGGATGAAACTGATGGCGCAGAAGGACGGGTTCATCCGATTGAGCGGGCATGCCGACACGGCCGGGCCGGCCGAGGACAACCGGCGCCTGACCAAGCGGCGTGTCCAAGAGGCGCGGGACTACCTCATCTCGCTCGGCATGCCGCCGGCCCGGATCATCACCCAGAGCTTCGGCGAGAGCCATGCGGGCACCGCGCTCGACAACGGCAGTCCGTCCTGGCGGCACCGCTACCTGCTGATCGAGATCGTCACGCCCGCCGAAGCCCGCAAAGGCAAAGCCGGCCGCGCCAAGACGAGTTGCGGCGGCTGAGCGCGTCGCAGGACGCAGGACCAGTAAAGGCAGGAGAGGAATCAGCGGCTCGCGCTGCCCGGGAGCGGCCGCTCTCAGCTCTTGTACGGATCCACCCGCCCCGTGAACCGCAGCTCGCGGTCGCAAGCCAGGGTCTCCTCGATCGCCTTGACGGCGTCCGGCCCGGCGACTTTGACGCGATAGATTTCGCGGCCGTCCCTGGCGATCACCGCTTCGAAGCCCGCCGGATGGCGGCGCAGCAGCGGGCGGGGGTTGAAGAGGAAGTCGAGGCCGGGCTTGCCCCGGTCCACCGTGCCGAAGACTTCGGCGCGGACCGGCGTTCCGTCGATGGTAAGGGTGTAGCCGGACTGGTTGCTGCCCTCGGCGACGCCGGCGAAGTCGGGGCCGCGGACGCTCAGCGCCGAATTGTAGGCGGGACGGCGAAGCATGATCCAGAATTCCCGGGTCGGCGATTGCCGGCCGGCCTGGCAGAAATCAGGGCCGTGGCCCGCGCTCCATTTGCCCTCGTCCGGAGCCCCGCTTCCGCAGGCGGCGAGGGCGGCCAAGGCGGCGAGCGCCAGCGCCGGCAGGAATCGCCGGCGGCGGCGCTCACCTCCGGGAAAGGCTCGAATCGAGTCTTGAGACATGGCCCTCGCGGTCACCTTTCGTGACCGGCGGCTCAGCGGCCCGCGCCGGCCTTCTGCCGGACCCGCTCGCGCGGATGGTCGGTCGCCACTCCGCCCGACAGCCGCGCGACATGCGGATAATCCTCCGCCACCTCGGGCGTGTAGCCGAGGTTGAAGACCGTCGCGCTCTTGCGGGGGCGCTCCGCGGCCTTGTCGTAGAAGGTGCCGAAGGCCTTGTCCCAGAGGAAGCTGGTGATCCCGAAATTGCCGGTCTCGTCGTGGAAATGGTGGGCCATGTGGCGGCGCTTCATGTCGACCAGCCATTTCTTCCTGGGCTTGTAGGCGAGGTGCTGGATGCAGTGGACGAATTCGTAGAAGCAGGTGGTGACGAGGCCGGTGCCGAAGGCTGCGGCGGCGGCGCCCCAGGCGGCGTCCTGGCCCCAGAAGCTGCCGATCGCATAGCCGATCGGAAGGGTCGCGATCGCGATCGTCGGCAAGGTGGTGTGGAGGGCGCCGAACAGCACCTCGAGATGGTTCGGATCCTGGTGATGGTCGTAATGGATGCGCTTCCAGGTCGGCGCGAGGAGCTTGGATTTCCACATCCACTTGCTGTGCAGGACGAAGCGGTGGAGGAGGTACCAGACGAACGGGTAGATGAGCGTCGCCACGCCGAGCGCGATCAGGGTCGGGGCGAGCGGCGCCGGCCGGGCCGCGTAGAAAGCGGCCGCGCCCGCCGCAAGCGCCAGATAGGCGACGATCGCGGGATAGGTGAAATAGGCCGAGACGAGCTCCTTCAGGCTCATCTTGTCGAGATGATGCTCGCGCCTCCAGAAGCTCGGGCGGATCGTCAAAGCGGGCTTCACGTCTGGTCTGTCCTCGATTGCGCCTGGGGTCCGCGACATGACGCGCGGCTCGCCAATATGGGTCCGTTCCCTGGAATGGCAATGCGGCGCTTTTAGGGCTTTTGGGGGTCCGGCACCAGCCTGAGCGTCCGGGCGAGGCCGCCGAGCGCCTCGCGGTCGCCGCGAACCAGGCCGAAGCGGAGCGCACACCAGCTCGCCAGCGCCCATAAGGACAGGACCGAGGCGAAGCGCAGAGGGCCGCTCGTCCAGTAAGCGGCGGCGCCCATCAGGGCGACTCCGGCCAGGGCGACGAACAGGCCCCAGAAGAGCTTCATGTCGAACGGGCTCATCCCTTCGGTGAGCTTGAGTTCGAGCGTGGCGGCGTAGGCGATGGCGACGGTGGCGGCGCCGACCGCGATCGCCATCCCCGAGGCGCCGTAGCGGGGCACGAGGAGCAGGCTGAGGATCGCCCAGACGGCCACTCCGACGAAGCTGTTGACGAGGGGGAGGATGCGGTGGCCGGTCATCTCGACGATCGGGGTGGCGGGGCCGACGATCGCCTCCGCGGCGCGGGCGGCGACGAGGATGTAGAGCAAGGGCAAAGCCGCCATCACCTCGGGGCGGAAGACCGAGAGGATGTCGGGGCCGGTGAAGGCGAGCAGGCCGGCCAAAGGGACGACGAGCGCGGTCGAGACCCGGCTTGCGAAGCGGTAGAGCGGGGCGATCTCCCGGCGGTCGGCGCGGGCCTGGTGGGCGGCGACCGGGGCCATCACATATTGGAAGGCCTGGCGGACGGCGAGCGGAAGCGTGGCGATCTTGCGGGCGATCTCGAACAGGCCGCTCGCGACCGCGCCTTTGGCTCCGGGGAGGAGGAAGTTGAGGATGAAGGCGGGGGCGTCGGTGAGCAGCCGGCGGGCGGCGTTGGCGGGGAGCAAAGCGAGGCCGGTGGCGACGAGGAGGCGGACGTCGGCCTTGGGGATCGGCGCCCTCACGAGGCGCCTCAGGTCGTAATAGCGGCCGAGCAGGGGCACGCAGAGCCCGGCGGTCAGCGCAAGCGAGGAGAGATGGGCGAGGACGAGGCCGAGGCTTGCCGAGCCGAGCGCGAACCAGCCCAGAGCGAAGATGATCCGGGCGATCTGCTCCCAGAAGAGCCTGAGGCGGATCTCGGGCCCGAAGGCCCGGCGGGCCCGCGCCGCCGAGGTCGCGATCTCGATGAAGGTCCACAAAGGCAGGCCCCAGGCGAACAGGGCGACGGCGGTGGGCAGGCCCGCCTTGTCCTCGGCGGCGGCGGAGAAGAGGGAAGCGACCCAATGCGCGTTCAGGGTGACGATGAGCGCGATCAGGGCGGCGGGGAGGACGGTGAGCAGGAAGGCGGCCTTGACCGCGCCGTGGGCGGTCTCCTCGTCCTCGGTCGGGACGATGCGCTGGAGGGCGCTGGTCAGCGACAGGTCGACCAGATTCTCGATGAAGTTGATCGACGCCCAGAGCGCCACGTAAAGCCCGTAGGCGGGCAGGCCGTAGAGGCCGATGTAGAGCGGCTGGGCGACCGCATCGATCAGGGCGGTGGCGCGGGAGAGGCCGGCCAGCCCGGCGCCGCGCGCGACTTCGCCGCGGGTGACATTCTCGTCCGGGTCGTGGGGCGGGTTGGAGGCCATCGGCGCCTGCTTTGGCGCGGCGAGGGACCGGGTGGCAAGGGCGGCCTTGCGCCGCCTTCACCGGCGCTCAGGCCGGACGCGCAACCCGCAGGTCCGAAATCGCCGGATCTGAGCCTGAGTCGCCCACCGGGGAAGAGGCGCGGGCCCTGCGCCGGGTTTCGCCGGCGCCGCCCGGCAGCAAGGCGACGCTGAGCAGATAGCCGAGCACGGCGCTCCCGCCATAGCCGACCAGGGGCGTCGGATAATTGCCCAGCGCGGCCGCCGCCAGCATGGTCGACCAGCCGCCGCCGAAGGCGAGCAGGGCGGCGCGATCGCCGGGGCCCTTCGCCAGGCCGGCCAGGGCCGGAACGAGGAGGGCGGCGGCTCCGGCCAGAATTGCGGCGCCGACGAGCGGACCGACGTCGAAGGCGGTATAGAGGATCCGGTCGACATAAGCCGTGGCGGCGAGCGTGTCGGGCATGAGCAGCGTCCAGCCGAAGGCCAGGATCGACGCCGCCGCGGCCAGGATCGGAAGGCGGCCGCGGCTCTCGATCGCCACAGCGACAAGCCCCACCGCAAGCACCGCCGCCATCGCCCGGTCGGGCTGGAGCGCCAAAGCCGTGGCGGCGGCGATCATCCCGGCGGTGCCGGCCCTGTCGGGCCTCCGGGCGTAGAGGATGAGCATGACGGGCAGGAGGATGAGGCTGACCTGAAGGACGAGCGGTCCGACGCTCACCCATCGCGAAGCCCCCTCGACGGCGATTCCGAACCCGGCGGTCAGAAGCAGCGGGACCGACAGAGCGAGGGTCGCCGCTCCGGCGCCGGAGAGGCGCGAAGCCGCCGTCCGTCCGAGCGCGAGCCAGGCCGTCGCCCCAAGCACCAGAGCGGCGAGATTGACGAGCAGGTAGCGGGGCGGCGCGCCGGCCGCTTGCATATAGGCGATCCCCGCCGCGACGGCGATCGCCGCGCAGAGGAGGCCGAGCAGGCGAGGCTGGAGGAGAATTCGAGTCATGGCGGGGAGGCTCCCTGGCGAGGGTGAAGTCGGGAACAGGAGGGCGCGGAGCGCCCGGAGCCGGGCGCCGATCGCGAGCATGGCCGCGGCCCGCAGGCATCCGAAGGCGAACAGGAGGGCCGCCCGGTCGTCGCCTATTTCGCTCAGCTCGTTCGCCATGGCCCGCGACCAGCCGGAGAGACGCGCCGGGAGCAGAAACGAGGCGGCCGAAAGGATCCGCGATGCCAGAAGGCGGGCGAAGCCGCTCACGAAGCCCCCTCCCCGGCCGGCCGGCGCCCTGCAACCGCGACAGCGCGACCCGGCGCGGCCGCCTCCGACCGGGCCAGGCGGCGGCCGGCGGCGGTCAGCCGATAGGCATGGCGCGGCGGCCGTCCGGCGGCGGCCGGCGGCTGCCATTCGGCTTCGAGATACTCCTGCTCCGAAAGCCGGATGAGAAGAGGATAGAGGGTGCCGGAACGGATCCCGGTCAGCGACGCCAGCTCATAGCCGTAGCTCCACCGCCCCCCCGCGGCCAGAAGCGCCGCGAGCAGGGCTCGGGCATGTCCGGACAGGGCGCGGGGGCGGGTCATCGGAGCATATATCTACCTATGTAGATTTATCGTCAAGGGTCCGGGGCGTGCTTCACTTGGCCGGCGGCATGCGCACCGGCGGCGGCCAGCGCAAGTCGCCGGCGGCTCACTCGAGCGTCAGCCTCTGGCCGTAGACGGACTGTCTCCTTGCGTCGCGGCCGACAGGAAAGCGGAATTTCGCGGCCAGCGAACGGAATACAGCTTCCGGCGCAAAGCGGAGACCGGCCGTGTGGCACGAAGGCAACGGATGCTAAGCAATTGGAGATGGAGAGTTATTTCCTCGGCCGGGATATGGCGGCGGGGGCTTGGGTAGGGTAACGCCAGCTTTTATCGGGAGAGGGAATATGAAGTTTATTGGGATTCTGTCGCTCGCGGTGCTCGCTTCGGCGTCACTCGGCGCCTGCTCGCCTCCGAAGAAGTACGTGTGCACGATCACCAAGAACGGCGTGGTCGTGTATAAGGGCAAGGTCAACAACAAGGCCGAGTGCGACGCGATCGCTCTGGGCTACTAATAGCCCTCGCGGCGCTGGCTTTGCTCGGGACCGCCGGTGCGGCAAGCATGTAGCCGCACCATCTATGGGACGATGGGCGGCTCCAAGGTGCTGCTGGACCATGTGCGAGGGAAGTCGCGCGCTGAGTGCGGCCGGCTGTCCGGAGATGAGGCGCGTCGCAGGCGGGACCGGCCCTCAGAGGCTCCGGATGGCAAGCGACGGATCGACCTTCATCGCCCGGCGCGCCGGGACGAGGCAGGCGGCCGCGGAGGCGGCGGCGAGCACCAGCATCGCCGCCGCCACGGTGGTTCCGTCGACGACGAGCCGGGTGGCGCCGAGCAGCTCCGAGCCGCTGACCAGCGGATCGAGGACGTGAACGATCAGTAGCGCGCCGGTCAGGGCGCCGATCAGACCCCCGGTCAGCACCACCGCCAGGCCCTGCATCAGGAACATCGCGAAAATGTCGCGCCGGGTGGCGCCGAGCGCGATTCGAAGGCCGATCTCGCCGCGCCTTTGGAGCACGTCGAGCGAGAGGCTGTTGGCCAGGCCCAGGGCCGCCATGCCGAGCACGACGCCGGCCATGAACAGCACCAGGACCCACAGGCTGTCCGCGATCCTTGTCCTGACGCGCCAGAAATCCCGAGCGAACCAGATCTCCGCCTGCCCGGCATAGGCCGGCCCCAGCGCGGCCCGGATCGCGCTCTCGGCGCCGTCGGGCGGGGCGCCGGAGCGGTCGCGAAGGAAGACCTGGCTGACCGGCGCTTTCTCCTCCGGATTGACCTGCCGGCCCCAGCCGAAGGGAAGGTAGACCGATCGCGCGGTGCTGTAGTCGGGGATGACCTCGTCGGAAGAGACGGTGCCGATGACCCGGCACAATCGGCCTTCGACCATCACCTGTTCGCGCCTCCCCAGGCCGGTGGCGAGCTCGTCGCTCAGCAGGCAGACGTCCGCTCTGGCCTCGGCTTCGAAGGCGGTGAAATTGCGGCCGCCGGTAAGGCGCAGGCCGGCGGTTCGAAGCAGGCCGGGTTCCGCCCGCCAGACCGAGACATAATCCTCGGACGCCCCGGCAGACACCGGCCCGACGCTGCGCGCGACGGGACTGATGTCGAAACGGTCGCCGAGGGCGAGCCGAAGGCGGTCCACCGCGGCCTTGTCGAGAGGCCTCGCCGAAGGGCTGTTGGTGAAGCCGGAGTCGGGCTGGCTGACGATGATGGCGTCGTTGCCGAAGCTCTCCAGGCCCTCGGTGATGCTTGCCGCGACCGCCCCCATGAAGCTGTAGGCGCAGACGAACAGCAGCATTCCGATCGCCAAATTGACGGCGTAGAGGAGTTGGCGGAGGGCCGGGCGGACCATCAGTCCCCCACCACCCGGCCGTCCGCGAGCGTGATTCGTCGTGGGAACCGGCGCGCCACGTCGTTGTCGTGGGTGACGAGGATCAGGGTGCGGCCGGCGCGGGCGACGTCGAGCAGCAATTCGACGACCTCGGCGCCGGTCGTGGAATCGAGATTGCCGGTGGGCTCGTCGGCGAGGAGGACCGCCGGGTCGGTCACCAGCGCTCGGGCTATCGCGACCCGCTGCTGCTGCCCTCCCGAGAGCTCGACGGGGCGGCGATCGGCGAGGCCGTCCATTCCAAGCCGGGCCAGCCAGCCGCGCGCCGCTGGTTCCAGATTCTCGCCGCCGCGGTAGCGCGAGGGAAGGCAAACGTTCTGCAGCACGCTGAGCTCGTTGAGCAGATGGAAGGA
>JBEVDE010000337.1:0-3207 GCA_040514175.1 Allosphingosinicella sp.
GAGTTCAGCTCGATCGCCCAGCCGAAGCCGCGGCGGGCGACGAACACGTCCGGAACCGCCGCCTCGACCCGATCGCCGCCGCCGGCGAAGCGGCAGCCCGGCTTGGGGTCGTAGGCGCGAAGCTCGCGCACCATGTCGCCGAGATCCTCGTCGTCGACCCCGCAGATCCGCTTCAGGGCCGAGAAATTGCCCTTGGCCAGATAATCGAGATTGTCGATCAGCCGCGCCATGGCGGGATCGTAGCGATCGGCCTCCTTCGCCTGGAGGGCGAGGCATTCGGCGAGGCTCCGGGCGGCGATCCCCGCCGGGTCGAAACTCTGGACGACGGCGAGAATTCGCTCGACCTCGGCCAGCGCGACGCCGAGGCGGCCGGCGAGATCGAGCGTGGTGGTGAGCAGATAGCCGGTCTCGTCGACCTGGTCGATGATCTGGCCGGCGATGACGAGGTCAGGCCCCGAGAGGCGCTCGCCGGCCTGGGCGAGGAGATAGGCGTGGAGCGAGAGGTCGCCGGCGGCGAAGCTGTCGAAATCCGGCCCCTCGCCGTCCCAGCCGCCGCTCGACAGGCCTTCCATGCCCAGGCCGCCGTCGAGGGCGCGATCGGAGGCGCTGTCCTGATGGAGATTCTCGTCGTTGACGTCGAGGTCGAGCGGCGCCTCGCCCGATCCGAACGTGTCCGCCCCGGACGCTTCCTCGGGAAGCTCCGCCGGCGCCTCGACGGCCGGCGCTTCCTCGCCGCCGCCGGCCTCGAGCAAGGGGTTGCGCTCGATCTCCTCGGCGATGAAGCTTTCGACCTCGAGGTTGGACAAAGCCAGCAGGCGGATCGCCTGCTGGAGCTGGGGAGTCATCACCAGCGACTGGCTCTGGCGAAGGTCGAGGCGGGGGCCGATGCTCATCGCCGTTCGCCCTGAGCGCGTCGAAGGGCTCTCCTTTCCTCTTGCGGCGGCGGAGAGTTGGAGGGCTTCGACAGGCTCAGCCCGAACGGTTGTGCCTGCACCACCGCTACAGCTCGAAGCTCTCGCCGAGATAGAGCCGGCGGACGTCGGGGTCGGCGACCAGCTCCTGCGGGCTTCCGGCGAAGAGCACCTGGCCGTCGTAGATGATGCAGGCGCGGTCAACGATGTCCAGGGTCTCGCGGACATTGTGGTCGGTGATGAGGACTCCGATGTCGCGCTTCTTCAGCTCGATGACGAGGTCGCGAATGTCGGAGATGGAGATGGGGTCGATGCCGGCGAAGGGCTCGTCGAGAAGCATGATCGACGGATGGGCGGCGAGCGAGCGGGCGATCTCGCAGCGCCGCCTTTCGCCGCCGGACAGAGCCATGGCCGGGGCGTCGCGAAGATGGGCGATGTGGAACTCGCCGAGCAATTGCTCGAGCCGCTCGCGGCGCACCGCCCGATTGGGCTCGGCCACTTCGAGCACGGCCATGATGTTCTGGGCGACGGTGAGGCCGCGGAAGATCGACGTCTCCTGCGGCAGATAGCCGAGGCCGAGCACGGCGCGGCGGTACATGGGCAGGCCGGTGATGTCCTGGCCGTCGAGGCAGATGCGGCCGGCGTCGGGCTTCACCAGGCCCATGATCGAATAGAAGCAGGTCGTCTTGCCGGCGCCGTTGGGCCCGAGCAGGCCGACCACCTCGCCCCGGGCAACATGGAGCGACACGTCCCTGAGCACGGTCTTGCGATCGTAGGACTTGGCGATCGACACCACCGACAGGCCCCGGCCGAGCTCGGCGAAGACCTCGGCTTCCTGCGCTCGGGGAAGGGCGGCGGCGTCGTTCATCTCGCGCGCAGGCTTAGGGCATGCGGATTAGCGGGTAAACTGGCAGGCTTCGTGCATGGATCAAAAAAGCAGCGCGCTGGCTTCCCCTCCCTGCAAGGGAGGGGTCAGGGGTGGGTAGGCGAGCGAAGCGAGACTTTTGCCGACTCGGAGTCTCGACCGCCTTCGGCGGACCCACCCCCGGCCCCTCCCCAGCGGGGAGGGGGGACTCAGCCCCCCATCTTTTGCGGGACGGTGAAGGTGCCGGTGACCCGGCCGCCCTGGCGCGAGGTGCCCGGCGGGCCGCCGCCGTCCATCACCGCCCGGCCGCTGTCGAGGTCGATGACGAGGCGCGCGCCATTCACCCTCGCGTCCTTCTGGACGAGGCTTACGTCGCCAAGCATGGTGATGATCTTCCGGTCGAGATCGTAGATCGCAATTTGACCGCGTGCCGTTTCGCCGGGGCTTGTCACCGTGACGCCGCCGCTGGCGTCGATGCGATTGATCTTCACCTTGCCGCCACCGCTATAGGCTACCGTCACGCGCGCCGCTGTCAGCGTCAGCTCCGCCTGCCTCGCGACCACGTTGCCGGACAGCATGGCTCGGTCCGCCCGGTCCTGAACCTCGATCCGGTCGGCGGCGACGTCGACCGGGGCGTTGCTGTTATGGCCCTTCAAGGACGAAGTTTGACTTGCCGCGGGACCGACGGCGAGGCCGGCAAGGAGCAAAGCTGGAACCAGGCGCTTCATACCGCTCATCTGAGCCCGCCCTGCTCGATATGCAAGCGTGGACGGCCGGTCAGCACGACTCGCCGTTGAGGCAGATCCACCGACATATTCTGCGCGGTGAAGCTGCCGAGCCGGGTCTTCCCCTCGACCCCGCCGCCGCTGACCGCGACATGCTTGTTGAGGTCGAGCCTCACGTCCCTCGTCTCCAGCCTGTAGCCGTCGGCGGCGGTGAACAGGATCGGGCCGAGCACGTCGACCTTCTGCGTGTCCATATTGTAGCGCGCCTTGTCGGCGGTGATCGTCGCCGGGCCTTCCGTGAGCTGGATCCGCGCCGACATCCCGCCGATGTCGACGACGGGATCGGAGGATTTGGCCTGCACCGCCTGCGCCGCCTGGATCGAGAAGGCCCGGCCCTCGTCGTCGAGGCCGCGATATTCGGCTTTCTGGGTCTTCAGCCGCTCGCGCGCCGTGTCGACCTTGTTCTTGTCGAGCAGGAAGCTGATCTCGTCCTTTCGGCCGAGCGGGGCGAGAAGAAGGTAAGCGAGAAGCAGCCCGACCGTCGCCGGAAGAACGATCTTCATCGCCTTGATCAGAAAATCGTGCGCTCCGCCCGGCGCCGCCCAGCCGCGCTTGACGACCCGATCCCTTTCCGCGAGCTCGGACAAGGGCTAGGAGAGCCCGTTCCTCCCCTGCATTTGCAGGGGAGGGGGACCAGCTGAGAGCT
>JBEVDE010000383.1:0-11397 GCA_040514175.1 Allosphingosinicella sp.
CTCGCAGAGGATGTCAGACAGCTTTCTACCAACGCTGATGGCGATAAGATTCAAGCGATGATTCCTGCACGAGCGGCAAGCTGAGCCCCGCCTTAGCCTGCAATCCGACGAGCCAGAGCCCTCGACGACCCGCTCCAACTACCCTTACGCTTCCATCTGGAAGCAGGACATCGCCGGCCGCCGCACCCGCCTCGCCCATCCCGACGGCTTCTACGTCGACCAGGAGTATCCGGTGACCGGCGAGCCGACCGCGATCCGCGAGAACGGCGCCACCTCCGGCGCCGGCGTGCTCGCCACCTACGCCTGGGACGATCTCGGCCGCCGCGCCACGCTGACCCGCGGCGACGCTCGGTCCTGACCTACGGCTACGACGCCGTGTCGAGGCTGACGAGCTTCGCCGACAATCTCGTCGGCAGCGCCTGACGACGCCATCCCGCTCCCGCGGCACGGACGACCTAACTCCCATTTCACAGATCGTCTTGAGCTGTTCGAGCGAAGTCGAAGCGGCGTTGTCGGGCGAAAGCGACCTTGGCGTCAGCCAAGGTCTCAAAGGCCTAAGGGTGGTCTCGAGGGGTAAAAGCCCAGCGTCGTTGAGACTTCGTTGCCCTTGCGCGCTTCCGATACTTCCCCTGCCGCCGATTTCCACCTAGTATCGCGGGGAGAGGCGGGGAACAGGGTTGAACGAGTCTGATAACCGACTTTTCCGACAGGAAGTGATCGACCATAAGGCCGATCGGCTGCACGGAGACGTAAATGTCGCGGTGCCCGTTTCCTGGCAGCTTATCGGATACGGACTACTCGTTTCGGTTATCAGCGCATTTATATTCCTCGCCAGCGCTTCCTATTCGCGCGTTGAATTGGTAGGCGGGGCGATCGTGCTTGACCGGGGAGTGGCTCCGATCCTGCCGTCCCGCGCCGGGATTGTCACAGCCGTCGTCGCCCGTGAGGGCAAGCCGGTCCAGGCCGGCGACGAGCTGATCCGTATCCGTTCGGAGGAAGATCTGACGCGCGGCAACACCGCGCCCCAGCGCGTTCTCGACGCCCTGCGCGAGCAGGATCAACGTCTCGAGCGGCAAAGCTCGCTGACGATCAGCGCCGCGGAGGCGGAGCGGTCGCGCCTCGCCGCCGAGATCATCGGCATCGAGGCCGAGCTCACCAGCCTCGATTCCCAAATCGCCGCGCAGCGCCGGCTTGTCGAAGTCGCAGCGAACGAATTTCGGGACGTCGCGGGAATCGCCGGTAAGGGCTTCATCAGCCGCCGCGACCTGGAAGGACGGGAGACGGCGCTCCTTGCGCGCCGGAAGGAGCTCGCCCAGCTCGAGCAGGCGCAGGCGGCTAAGCAGGCCGACCGCACCGACGCCCGCCGCATGATCGCTCAAGCAGGAGCCGCGGCCGAAGCGCAGGTCGCCGGACTTCAGTCCAACCGTGCCGAGCTCGCCGGGCGGGCGGCCGAGGCGGAATCGTCACAAGGCTACAGGATCACCTCGCCGCTCGCCGGAATCGTCACCGCCGTCACCGCCCGGATCGGCCAGCATGCGGTGCAGCAGCAGCCCCTGATGATGGTCATGCCCAGCGGCGCCCGTCCCCAGGTCGAGCTCTACGTCCCCTCCAGCGCCGCCGGATTTCTCGGCGTCGGGCAAGAGGTCCGGCTGTCGGTCGACGCCTTTCCCTACCAGCGCTTCGGGACCATCCAGGCCCGAATCCGCGAAGTCTCGTCGACCGCGATCCCCAAGGTCATGCCGGAGGGCGGAGCCGCCCCCGTATACCTCGTCACCGCCGAGCTCTCCCGGCCGTGGGTTCTGGCCTTCGGCAAGAAACATCCGCTGCTCCCGGGAATGACTTTGTCGGCGCGGATCGTCACCAAGAAGCAGAGTCTGCTGGAATGGCTCTTCCAGCCGCTCTTCGCCGTCGGTCGGCGGTGAGCGCCGACCTCAATCTCGGCTTTCTCAGCCGGCGGCGGGTCCGCCTGGTGCGCCAGACCGAGGTCACGGAGTGCGGCCTCGCGTCGCTGGCGATGGTGGCGAACTTTCACGGGCTCGACATCGACCTCGGATCGCTCCGGCGGCATTTCGCGCCGTCCATGCGCGGCACGGCCCTCAAGACTCTGATCTCGATCGCGGACCGGCTCGGCTTCATCAGTCGAGCGCTCAAGCTGCCGCTTCAGGAGGTCGGCGGCCTCGACCTGCCGGCGCTGCTCCATTGGGACCTGAACCACTTCGTCGTGGTGGAGCAGGTCAAGGACGACAAGGCGCTCATTCACGATCCCGCCGGCAAATCGAGAGGGTATTCGTTCCCGGAAGTCTCGAAGCATTTCACCGGGATCGCGCTCGAACTGAGGCCGGCCCCCGACTTCGAGCCGGCGGATCGGCGTGAAAGGCTGAGGCTAGCGCAGCTGTGGCGGCGGTTGACCGGATTCAAGCGCGCCTTGCTCCAGATCATCGTTCTGAGCCTGGTGATGCAGGCCTTCGTGCTCGCGTCGCCTTATTACATGCAGGTTGCGATCGACAGCGCGCTCCCGGCGACAGATCGAGACTTGTTGGCGGTGCTCGCGATCGGCTTCGGCCTGTTCACGGCGATTCATGCCGGAACCGAGCTGCTTCGGTCCTTCGTCCTGCTGTCGGCGGGGACGTCGCTGAGCTTCGGAGTCGCGGCGAACATCGCCCGCCGTCTTCTCCGGCTCCCGATAGCCTGGTTCGAGAAGCGCCATGTCGGCGACGTCCTCTCGCGCTTTCAGTCGATCGCGCCCATCCGCCAGGCTCTCACCCAGGGCGCCGCGGCGGCGATGATCGACGGCATGCTGGCCGTCCTCATCGTGGCCGTGATGTTCTTCTACAGCGCGATGCTCACCCTGCTCGCGCTCGCCGCCTTCGCGCTCTACGCTCTCGTCCGCTTCGTCTCCTTCTCATTGCAGCGCGAGGCCCAGGAAGAGACCATCGTCGCCGGCGCCAAAGAGCAATCGATGATGATCGAGAGCATCCGCGGCATCATCACCCTGCGGCTGTTCAATCGGGAAAGCGCACGTCACGCCCAGTGGCTGACTCGACTGACCGACGCGATCAACGCCGACGTCAACCTCGCCCGTATCGGGATTTGGCAGCAGACCGCGAACACGGCGATCCTCGGCCTCGAGACCATCGTCGCTGTCTGGCTCGCGATCAACCTGGTCCTGGACGGCGGGTTCAGCGTCGGCATGGTCTTCGCCTACATCGCCTACAAGGTCCAGTTCCTGACCCGCGCGGCGTCGCTGATCGACCAGGCGGTCGCCTTCCGGATGCTGTCCCTGCACCTCGAGCGCCTGTCGGACATCGCCATGACCGAGCAGGACTCGAGCTTCACCGAAGCGGCGCCCCCGAGGGACACGCTCGAAGGCCGCATCGAATTTTGCGATGTGCGCTTCCGCTACAGCCCGTCCGATCCGCTCGTCCTCGACGGCGTCAGCTTCCTCGTCGAGCGCGGAGAGCATGTCGCCATCACGGGAGCTTCGGGAGGCGGAAAGTCGACGCTCGTCAAGATCCTCCTGGGTCTGCTCGAACCCGACGAAGGGGAAGTCCGGGTGGACGGCGTCGCTCTTCCGCGCTTCGGCCAGAAGAACTTCCACAATTGCGTCGCGGCCGTGCTTCAGGAGGATCATTTGTTCGCCGGGTCGCTCGCGGACAATATCGCCCTGTTCGACGACGCGCCGGACGGGGAGCGAATCGCGGCGGCGGCGGCCGCCGCCGCCATTCATCAGGACATCTGCCGAATGCCGATGGGCTACGAGACCCTCGTCGGCGACATGGGCTCGACTCTGTCGGGAGGGCAGAAACAGCGTGTTCTGCTCGCGCGGGCGCTTTACCGTTCGCCGCGCCTGCTGGTGATGGACGAAGGCACCTCGCACCTCGACCCGGCCACCGAGGCCGCGGTCAACGCCGCCATTTCATCGCTGGGGATTACGCGGATCGTCATCGCTCATAGGGCTGAAACGATCTCGACTGCCCAACGGCTTTTTGTGATGTCGGCCGGTAAGCTGACGGAAGTGAAGCAGAAGTCGTAGCCGGGCGCTCGACATTGTCGCTCGGGGACGATGCCGAACGGCGGGCGGTTCGAACCTCGACGGACGGAAGCAGCCAGCTGGCGCCCTCATGAAACAAGACGTCCCACATTATGCTGCTGTGGCCCGAAACATGGCTTGTAAACTCGGCTTCGGAGCCGGCTGCCCTGGCGAGCTCCACCCGCCTCGAGGTGGCATCGAGGAATTTCGGCTCGAACAGTCCCGCCCCCGCGTAAATGCGCGCGTTGCCGATCCCGGACGCGAGCGAGACGGTGGAGCCGGATCCCGAAGACATGCCCAGCACGCCGCCGAACACGTCGCTCCGGATCGCCGCCGCGGAAAACGCCCAGACGGCGCCGCTCGAGAAACCCGCGACAATGCGGTCCTCACGCCGCCGGGAGGCCGGATATCTGCGCTCGATGTAAGGGATCAGTTCGTCGGCGACGAACCTCAGGTGGTTGGTGAAATGTCGGGCGTCCACGCCGTGCGAGTCCGGAATATATTCCAGGTTGCGCCTGTCGCAATGGGCCGCGTGGCAATTCGGCTCGACGCCCTTGGCGCTGTGGATTCCGACGATCATGGCCGGCTCGACTTCGCCTTTCGCGAGGGCGGCCTCGAAGATCCCGGCATATCCGCGAGCCGATTCGCCGTCGGCGAGGTAAATGACCGGCACTCGGCGCCCTTCACCAATGCCCGTCGGAAGATAGATGGTGACCTCCCGCTCGCCGTTCAGCGCGGTGGAAGAAACGGACCTTGAAAAGAGACGGGCCTGCGGCACCTCGGATACGGCCGGCGCCGGCGGGGCATCGATCCCGCGAAGCGGTTCCGGGGGCTCGAAGACCGGCCCCGACAGAAGCACGACGTCGAGCATGGCCTGGTCCATCCTCGGAATACGCAGCGTGATCGCCCCCAGCTGGGTATCGCCGATCCGTTTGAGGGGCGCCTGGATGGCGCAACAGAGCCGTGCCTCACCGCGCTCGTTAAGACGGCCGAGCACCGTCAGCCTGTCACCGTTCGTCCACCAGACACGGTCCCGATCGCGCATCAGCGCGGTGACCGTCACGGGCGAAAACGCCTGCGCGACGACGCAGGGCAGGTCAGCCTTCGGATCCACCGCCTCGCATTGCTCGGGGCCCCCGCTACTCACCGCCGTCGATGCCGTTCCGGCGGCCAGTAAGCTTATCAAGGGGGTCCAGATCGGCATTGCAACCTCCCACGGTTGAGGATTGTAACTTTATCTCATTGACGCGATGCTTGGGGCTGAACAGACAACATGAACGGCTCCTTCACCGTAACATCGTCCAGCCATGCCCGGATGTTCTGCCGCTCGGTCTCGATCTCCATGGACTCCGCCCCGATCCGGAACTTCGGGTCTTGGCCGGCACAAGACAGCTTTACGACGGGGAAGTTGAGTTTTCCGTGTTTTCTTCGGAAAGCGCGCATTTCCTCCAGGCTCATCGTCTGGACGGAAACCGACCCCACGTCGCGGAACATTTCATGGTCGAGGGCGGCCTTGACGATCTCGCAAGGCTCGCATCCGGGCAAGGTGAACAGTCCGATCGAAATCTCTTCTACTTCGCCGCCGGCGTCCTCCGCCCATAGGCCGTCCGAGGCCGCGATGCCGCCGTCGAGCGCGCAAACCCGCTCGAGCAGGAAATCGGAATAGGCCGAAGCGATCCGGCCGCCCAGCGCGGCATCCATTCCACCCCATTGCCCGCCGGGATTGCACTCGAGAAAAACCGGAGTTCCCGAGCGATCGACCGCGATGTCGAACACGCCCGAGTCGAGCCCGACCGAGTCCAGATAGGCCTGAAGAGTCGGCGTTATTTCGTCGAGCTCGTCCGTATAGGAGAGGATGGTGCGGTCGCCCTGTCGCCACCGCCAGTCGTGCCGGGAATCCGGGTGCCTTTGGGAATCGATCCTGATCGCGATCGCCTGCCCGGCGAACACCACGGCTCGAAGCTCGTGCTGCTTCTCAATCATCGTCTGAATGATGACGGGCGCCCCAAAAGTACCGCCATATGCTTCATCGAGCTCGTCGGCACGAATTTCCTTCGTGAAGAGCAGAAGCGTATCGGCGGGGTCTTCGGGATTCTGGGCGACCGTCGTATCGATAGGCTTGATGATGCAGCGACGCGATCTCGCCGCCGCGGCCTCGATGAAATCCCGCGCCTGGTGAGTCGCCGCGGTGACGATCGTTTCCGGGACGCTCAACCCCGCTTCGACGGCCTTGCGCAATTGAAGGGGCTTCGAGCACCCCAGTAGAGTCGCCGTCGGCGGATTGACGAACTGCCTGCGGGGAAAGGCGCTCTCCAGCCCCTGAGCGAGATTCCACAGCTCGGCCGCCATGAAATTTTCGGTCAGGGTCTCAGGGTCGGTCTTGTAGCTGGTGGGCCCGAGCGAGCGCAGCAGAAAGAGATCGCGCGCTCCGAAATTCTCGAAAAAGCCCTCGGCCGCGAAATTCAGGTCGCGGAAGAGATGAACCTGAACGCCTCGGCGCCTCGTCCTCGGATCGCCTTCGATCGCCTCGCGCAGCCCGCGCGACAGAGGCTTCGTCGTGATTATTCTGAGATCGCCCAATTCGGCCTTCCTTCGCACAGTCGCTACGCCCGCGCAGGCGCGCGGACGACGGAGCGTTAGCCGCGGGCGACCGGACGCACCGGACGCCTGCGGCCTCGGCGCCCGCCAGGCGGGTCAGTCGGACGGATCTACCTTGTGCTCGCAGACCTTCACGCTGCCGATGAGGTAGCAATTGATTGTGGATTCGTGGGGGCCGTCATGGCCGCCGGAAATAAGGCCGATCTCCGCGTCGGTCAGCTCGGAGGCGGATTTGTACCCGTTCAGAAAATAGCTCATGGCTTCCTCTCCTCAGCACTCGATCTTTCTCTCGCACACCCATTGCCCGTTGGGCTGCTGCGCGCAAAGGTAGGACTCGCATGGGTCGTGCCCCCCAGAAATGCGATCCATTTCGATGTCGGACAGTTCGCGAACCGATTGGCCCGTACTCAGGAATGAACGGCTCATGGATACCCCTTTCCTGTTGCGCGCGGGATGCGCAAGCAGAAGTATAACCCATCTCCGCCCGTTCCGCGAATAAAAAGACACAAAGATTCTACATCATCTTCGTTACGAGGGAAGTTATTGGTCCGAAAAAGGAACTACCAATATCTGATTATTGATTTCCTCCATTTTGGAGGTTGTTTCGTGAACTCTACTGTAGGATTGCTCCCGCAAAGAGACGCCGAGTCGCAAGTCGACACAAGCGCCTGATCTGCCGTCTTCGATCGCGAAGAGGATCAGTCCATATGCTTGAGCCCGACGCGCAGATAATCCCAGCCCGTCACCAGGGTCAGGGTCGCCGCCGCCCACAGGCTCGCCAGCCCGACCCAATGCACCCACGGCCATTGCGGCACCGCACCGCCCAGGATCAGCGCCCCGAGCGCGATCAGCTGGAGCGCCGTCTTCCATTTGGCCAGCCGGCTGACCGGGAGCGAGACCTGCAGGCCGGCGAGGAACTCGCGAAGCCCGGAGACGGCGATCTCGCGAAGCAGGATGATCAGGGCGGGAACGATATGGAAGCCGTGGATGACCGTCTCGGCGTTCGGCTGGCGGGTCGAGACGAGCATGACGATCACGCCCACCACCATGATCTTGTCGGCGATCGGGTCGAGGAAGATGCCGAGCCTCGACACCGTCCCCTGGGCGCGGGCGAGATAGCCGTCGAAATAATCGGTGATCCCGACCATGCAGTAGAGGCCGAAGGTGATCGCATAATCGTACCAGCCCGGCTTCCACAGCAGGAACACGAGCAGGGGCACCGCGAAGATGCGCGACAGGGTGAGGATGTTGGGCAAGGTCAGCATCGGTCGGCAGTGCCTTAGCGGCTCGCGCCCCGGCTGTGAACGTGCACCGTCGTCCCGGCGAAAGCCGCGACCCATGAACACGAAGGTCAGAGGATATTCTCGCGCGTCGGTGTTCATGGGTTCCGGCTTTCGCCGGAATGACGGGAGAGTTTGACCGGCGGCGCGAAGCGGCTATGACCGCCCGCGCATGTCCGTCCGCACCCCAGCCGCCCGCGCCTGAGCGCCGTGCAGGATTCGATGCACCTCTTACGCAAGCGGCGCTTCCTGCCGCTGTTCGTCACCCAGTTCCTGGGGGCGTTCAACGACAATCTCTTCAAGACGTCGATGGTGATCCTCGTCACCTATTACGTCTATTCCGACCCGACCAAGGAAGCGACGTTCAACGCCATTTCGGGCGCCGTCTTCATCCTCCCCTTCTTCCTCTTCTCGGCGCTGGCCGGCCAGCTCGCCGATTCGATGGACAAGGCGCGCATCATCCGCTTCGTGAAGACCGCCGAGATCGCCATCATGGTCTTCGGGGCGGCGGGCCTGCTCCTCCACAACATCCCGCTGATGCTCGCGGCCCTGTTCGCGATGGGAATTCATTCCTCTTTCTTCGGGCCGATCAAATATGCGGTGCTTCCACAGCATCTGAGGAAGGACGAGGTGCTCGGCGGCACCGGCCTGGTCGAGGCGGGGACCTATGTCGCCATCCTGATGGGGACGATCGCCGGCGGCCTGGTCAAGCCCGACGTCGCCGCGATCGCGGTCCTCGCCGTGGCGGCGATCGGCCGCATCGCCGGCCACCAGGTGCCGCCCGCCCCGCCCGAGACCGACGCTCCGCCGCTCAAGATGGACTGGCACATCATCCGGGCCTCGATCCGCCTCGTCAACGCGACCCTGCACATCCCGCGCCTGTTCCTCGCCATCGCCGCGATCAGCTTCTTCTGGATGATGGGCGCGATCCTCGCCGCGCAATTCCCGCCGTTGGTCAAGAACGTGTTCCACGCCAACGAGCAGGTGGCGACGCTCTTCCTCGCCATCTTCTCGGTCGGGGTCGCGGTCGGCTCGGTGGTGATCAACCGGCTCCTGAAGGGCCGGGTCCTCGCGGTCTATTCGCCCGCCTCGGCGATCGCCATGGGCCTGTTCATCTGCCACCTCTATTACAACAGCCTGTCCTGGCCGGCGCACGGGCCCGAGCTCCTCGATCTCAGGAGCTTCATCCGCATCGGCCAGGCCGAATGGGTGATGTTCGACCTGTTCGGAGTCGCCGTCTCGGGCGGAATGTTCGTCGTCCCGCTCTACGCCTTCCTCACCACCACCGTCCCCAAGTCGGAGACGGCGCGCACGGTGGCGGCCAACAACATCGTCAATTCGGGCGGCATGGTGCTCGCCGCGGTGATCCTCACCGGCCTCGTCCAGCTCGGCGTGTCGATCGAGGAGACCCTGCTGCTCGTCGCCGTCTCGAGCCTCGGCGCCGCCTGGCTGGCGTGGAAGCTGCACAAGGCCTGCGACTAGAAATCCTCCCCCGGATTCCCGGGGGAGGGGAACCATGCGAAGCATGGTGGAGGGGTTCTTCGGAAGCTTAGAAAGAACCCCTCCACCAGCCTCCGGCTGGTCCCCCTCCCCGGCAAAGGCCGGGGAGGATCCTTAAGCCAGGAACGTGGAGAAGAAGACCAGCCCGCCGGCGAAGGTCAGGAGGAAGAGTCTGACGTCTTCGGAGGCGGGAATCAGGCGGTCCATGACCATCGGTTAACGCGCTCTTCACCAAAGCATCAAGCGCTCGAATCGGCCCTCTATGGCCCTGTCCCGCGGCGGCACAAGGACGGGTGCAATCCTTCCCGGCCTTCTTCTATACCGGGCCATGGCCTCGCCTTCCTCTTCCGGCGTCGACCGGGCGCTCGCCGCATCGGTCCGCGATCCCCGGTTGATGGAGGCGGGGCTGGCTCTGGTCGAGGGCCGGCTCGCCGCGGCCGAGGCGCTGCTCCGGCTCCACCTCAAGGAGAAGCCGACCGACATCGCCGCGATCCGGATGATGGCAGAGCTGGCCGGGCGGCTCGGCCGCTATCCGGATGCCGAGACCCTTCTCCGGCGGGCGCTCGAGCTCGCCCCCGGCTTCACCGCCGCCCGGGCCAATCTCGCCACCGTGCTCTACCGCCAGAACCGCCCGGCCGAAGCGATCGGGATACTCGACGCCCTGCTCGACGAGCAGCCCGAAAACCCCTCCCATCAGAATCTGAAGGCGGCGGCGCTCGGCCGGATCGGCGGTTTCGAGGAAGCGATCCATATTTACCGGCAGGTGCTCGACCGGCTGCCGGAACAGGCCAGGATCTGGATGAGCTACGGCCATGTCCTCAAGACCGTCGGCCGGCTCGAGGAGGGCATCGCCGCCTATCGCCGGGCCATCGCCCTCGCGCCCGCGCTCGGCGAGGCCTGGTGGAGCCTCGCCAATCTGAAGACGGTTCGGCTGGACCGCGCCGACGTCGACGAGATGACAGCTGCGCTCGTCGCGCCCGGCCTGACCCGCGACGATCTTTTCCACCTCCACTTCGCGCTCGGCAAGGCCCATGACGACGCCGGCGCGCCGGAGGCGGCCTTCCAACATTATGCCGAGGGCAACCGGCTCCGGCGCGAGCTGATCGGCTACGACCCCGACGAGACGAGCCGGGCCGTCGACCGCTCGATCGCCCTCTTCACTCCGGCCTTCTTCGCGAAGCGGGACGGCTGGGGCTGCCCGGCGCCCGACCCCATCTTCATCCTCGGCATGCCCCGCTCCGGCTCGACCCTGCTCGAGCAGATCCTCGCCAGCCACGCCGAGGTCGAAGGCACGATGGAGCTCCCCGACGTCCCGGCCCTGGTCAAGCGCCTGGGCGGGCGGAGCCGAAGGTCCGGGCAGGGCGCCTATCCCGAAATGCTGGCCGGCCTCGGCCCGGACGAGCTTCGCTCGCTCGGCGAAGACTATCTCGAGCGCGCCCGGATCCACCGCAAGACGGACAAGCCCTTCTTCATCGATAAGATGCCCAATAACTGGGCCCATGTCGGCCTCATCCACCTGATCCTGCCCGGCGCCCGGATCGTCGACGCCCGCCGGCATCCGCTCGACTGCGGCTTCTCCAATTTCCGCCAGCATTACGCCCGCGGCCAGGGCTTCAGCTACTCGCTCGCGGACATGGGGCGTTATTATGCCGATTACGTCCGGCTGATGGCCCATTTCGACAGGGTTCTTCCGGGCCGGATCCACCGCGTCGTCCACGAACGGCTGATCGGGGATCCCGAGGGCGAGATCCGGGCCCTGCTCGACGCCCTCGGACTGCCCTTCGACCCCGCCTGCCTGCGCTCCCACGAGAACAAGCGCGCCGTCAGGACCGCCAGCTCCGAGCAGGTCCGCCGACCGATCAACCGCGAGGGAATGGACCAGTGGCGGGCCTATGAGCGCTGGCTCGGGCCGCTGAAGGAGGCATTGGGGCCGGTGCTGGAGGCCTATCCCGAGGCGCCGTCTTAAATTCCTCCCCGAGATTTCTCGGG
>JBEVDE010000370.1:0-4499 GCA_040514175.1 Allosphingosinicella sp.
GTCCCCCGCGGCCGGCAATTGGGCCAATGATACCAGCGAGGGGGCGGGCCCGGAGCCGCGACCAGTTCGTGCCGCTCGAGAAGGGTTCTTAGCAGCGCCCGAACCTGGATGGAGGCGAAGTTCGCGCCCAGGCAGCCATGGGCCCCTCCGCCGAACGGAACGTAGGCGAAGCGATGGCGGCCTCGAGCTTGCTCGGGAGAAAAGCGCATCGGGTCGTATCGGTCCGGATCGTCCCAGATTTCCGGCAGAAGGTGGGTCAGCATCGGGTTGACCCCCGTGATCGTTCCTTCCGGAAAGGCGTGGCCGCCAAATTCGAACGGCTTCACCGCCCTTCTCCACAGGACGGGCGCGGCGGCATTGAGCCGCAGGGCCTCCTTCACCGCCCATTCCGCCGTCTCGCAGCGCGCCAGATCGGCAAGCGCGATCCGCCGCCGGCTCGCCACCATTGCGCAAAGCTCGTCGCGAACACTCTCCTGCCACCGGGGATTGGCCGCGAGGTAATGAAGCGTCGAGACCGTTCCCGAAGACAGAGCGTCGAAGGACGCCGCGATCGTGAACGTGAGGTGGGCGATGATCTCGCGCTCGTCGAGCAGGCCGGCGTCCCGCATCCGGCACAGCACCGCCAGCAGGTCGGTGCGCTCCGGCGCGAGCGTCTCCGACAGCATCGGCCTGATGAGGCCTTCGACATGGCGGGTGGCCCACGCGGCCCGCGATTCCGCCGTGCCCGGCAGTGGAACGGTGACGAGGGCCACGGCCGACCGCATCAAATAGCGGAACGCGAGCATGTCGTCGCGGGTCGCCCGGCTCGGGTCTCGGCCGAGGAACGCCGCATAGCCGTTGGCGAAGGTGAGCTGCTGGGCGAGCTCGTAGACGTCGAGGCTCCGGCCCGACCAGCGCGCGAGGATCGATTCGTTGTTGGAAGCGAAAATGTCGAGATAGGATTGCAGCTGCTCGGCCTTGAATGCGCAGGCGATGAGCTTGCGGTGCCATTGATGGTTGGCGCCGTCGCGGAGCAGCACGCCGCCCTCGAAGTGGCGGCCGAAAACGGGCTTCCAGCCTCCTTCCGCCGAGAAATTGCCGGCTTCGTCGAACAGCACGAACTCGTTCGCCGCCGGTCCCACCAGCTGGACGTTCCAGTTGCCGCAGGCGCGGAAGCGGTGGATCGGTCCGTAGGTCTCGTGCATCCGCCGGGCGAAGGCGAGCGGGTCGAGGACCGCTTCGGGCAGGATGCCGAAGAAGGGCAGGCCGCGCCTGCCCGGAACCGAGGCCAGATCGCGGCCGCGGACGCGCGGGAAGTCCCGGTGGAGCACCGGCGGCTTCTCACGATGGGCGATGGGAGGAAGGAAGGGCGCGGTCACGAGGACTCCTATGGCCCGGGACCCTACACGCGCCCGGACCCGGGCCCCCACCCGGTAACTACCGGGGTGTGATTCGGCCCGCCGATGCCGGACTTAAGGGGCATCGGAGGCTGAAGCATGATTGATTTGGTTCTTCCGGAAGGTCGCCTCGGCTTCGCCGCGGCGCTCATGGAAATGCACCATGACCGGAAGCAGGTGTTCGTAGATCGGTTGGGATGGCGTCTGCCGGCAGTGGGTAGCTGGCTGGAGGTCGATCAGTTCGATGATGATTATGCGATCTACCTGCTCGCCAGATCGCCTGAAGGCCGCCATCGGGGGTCTGTGAGGCTTCTCCCGTCCTCACGTCCCCACATGTTGAGCACTCTCTTCAGTCGTCTCTGCCCGGCCGGGGTTCCGAGCGGAGACGATTGTTGGGAGATATCACGTCTCGTGACATGCCCAGCGGACGCCTCCGGCACCACCATCCTTCGAGTTCACCGGCTTCTCGCGCTCGCCCTGGTCGAATTCGCCGAGTCGAACGGCATCCGGCGCTACACGCTCGTCGCCGAAGCGCATCGAGTCCCGGCCCTGCTCTCGGTGGGCTGGCCCGTGACTCCGCTGGGTTTGCCGACCCTGGTCGACGGCGAGCAGCTTCAGGCCTTGCAGATCGACCTGCCGCCGGGCACACTGTCTGAAATGCGCAGCCGTTTGCGGATAGGGGATCCGGTGCTGCGCATAGTGGAACCCATTCGGAGAGCCGCGTAATGGTCGCACAGCCGACGGGCAGGCACGGGCCCGAAGACGCGAGCAGCCTTGCCACCGAGACCGAGCGAATCATCCTCGAGATCGAGTCGCGACTGCACCGGCTGATCGAGACGTCGCGGCGCGAGTCGGGCCCGGCGGCGCAATCCTCGGTGCTGGCGGCGGCGGCCGAAGCCTGCGCCGCGCGCCGAAGGCTCTACGCTCTGTTCGGCCGGCGCCTGTTCTGCGATCCCTCCTGGGACATTTTGCTCGAATTGTTCGTCAGCACCCTGGAGGGCCGGAAGGTCACCGTGTCGACCGCCTGCATGGCGGCCTGCGCCCCGACCACGACGGCGCTTCGCCATATTGCCTATCTGGTCCAGGAGGGGCTGGTCGTCCGTCGTCCCCACCCGGCCGACGCGCGCAGCACCTATCTCGAGCTCACGCCGCAGGCGATCACCCGCCTGACCCAATATTTCAGCGAGTCGAACTGACTTCCGGAAAGTCGCGCTGGATCGAGTCGAGCGCCATCGAGACGTAGGCCGCGGCGCCGTGAAGCTCCGCTTTGTCGAGCGATTGGAGCAGGTCGTTAAGCTTGGTGTGCAGGCCCTCGACGTGACGCCGCGAGCTTTTCACTTCCGATGGCTTCGAGTTCATCCATGGGCCTCCCCTACGGTGCGCGGCTTTCCCAGGCCATGCCTGGACAGCGCACCCTTCGCCCGAGACGCGTCCCATCGCGCGTCCGGGCCAGAAGCCCCTTGCCGCATCCTTACGCGAACGTAAGGCGCTCGGGAAGAGGGTGGGTTGAACTAGTCGATCCGTTTTGAACCTATGCCTGGTCCTTCTTGTCTCTCCCGCGGAAAGCGGGAGAGGGCAGCCTAGCCGGCCCCCGCCGAAACCTCGTCCAGCCGCTTCAGCTGGCCGGCGGTCAGCTCCAGCGCCATCGCGCCGATCAGCTCCTCGAGCTGCCCGGGCGTCCGGGCGCTGGCGATCGGGGCGGCGACCGCGGGCTGAGCGGCGACCCAGGCGAGGGCGATCTGCCCCTGAGTCGCGCCGGTTTCCAGGGCGATCTCGTCCAGGACGGCGAGGACGGCGGGGCCGCGGCCGTCCACATATTTGGCCATCCGGTCGCCGCGCACGCTCTTGCCGTAATCCGCCTCGCTCCGATATTTGCCGGTGAGGTAGCCCGAGGCGAGGCCGTAGAAGGGCAGCACGGCGACATCCTCGTCGAGGCAGAGCCGTTGCAGGTCGCCCTCGAGCTTGCCGCGCTCCAGCAAATGATATTCGTTCTGAAGCATTTCGTAGCGGCTCATCCCCGCCTCGCGCGCCAGCGCGAGCGCCCGTCCGAGCCGCTCCGCGGTGAAGTTGGAGGCGCCGAGCGCGCGCACCTTGCCGGCCCTGACCAGCCGGTCGAACGCCTCGATCACTTCCTCCATCGGCGTGTCCGGATCGTCCTGATGCGCATAATAGAGGTCGATCGTCTCGACCCCGAGTCGCTTCAGCGACGCTTCGGCCGCCTTCTCGATCCGCCAGGGCTCGAGCTTGCCGACGCCCCAATGGCGGTGGAGCATCCCGACCTTGCTGGCGATCAGCACGCCCTCGCGCGATCCCCGCCGCCTCAGCCATTCGCCGATCAGGCTTTCGGATTCGCCGCCCTGGTGTCCCGGCACCCAGGCGGAATAGACGTCGGCGGTGTCGATCATGGTTCCGCCGGCGTCGATGAAGCGGTCGAGGATACGGAACGCCTCTTCCCCGGTCGCCGTCCAGCCGAAGACGTTGCCGCCCAGGACGAGGCGCGGAGTCTCGAGCCCGCTTCGGCCGAGTGAACGTCGCTCAGCCATGCAATGTCTCCTTCACGAATCCCCCCGCCTCACCCGCCGCGCCTCGAGCGCCTCGATCGCCTCGCGAACGCGCTGGGTCTCGCCCTTCGGAACGACGAGCACCGCCCGTTCGGTGGCGACGATGACGAGATCCTCGACCCCGAGCGCCACCACCACCGGCCCGTCCGAGCGCACCAGGCAGTTGCGGCTGTCGGGCGCGACGACGTCGCCGGTGAGCAGATTGCCGTCGCCGTCGAGCGGCCCGAGCGCGTGCAGCGCCTCCCAGCTGCCGATGTCGGACCAGCCCATCGCCGCCGGCACCACCGCCACCCTTTCCGCTTTCTCCATCAAGGCGGTGTCGATCGAGGCGGAGGGGGCGGCGGCGAAATCGCCCTCCACTGCCGCGAGGATCTCGGGAGCATGGCCGCGAAAGGCGGTGAGCAGGGCCTCGCGCTCGAACAGGAAGATACCCGCATTCCAGTCCCAACCGCCCTCCGCCACCCAATCTTGGGCCGTGGCCCGGTCGGGCTTCTCGGCGAAGCGGGCGGCGCGGAAGGCGCCGGACGCGAGCGCGTCGCCGCGCTTGATGTAGCCATAGCCG
>JBEVDE010000406.1:0-3520 GCA_040514175.1 Allosphingosinicella sp.
GGAGTCCGTGCCCCAGCGCCCGGTCAGGAATGCGGCGTCCACCACATTGCCGGTCTGGGCCGGCGGTTCGGCCGCCGCCGGCGCGGCGGCGTTGGCGGCCGAGTTGTTCTCGTCCGAACCGCCGCGCGAGCAGCCGCTCGCCAGCACGAGCGCGGTCATCGTCAGAAACAGCGTTCCCGTCTTCATTCCCATTCTCCCGAAACGTGATCGTCCTGCCCTCGCCCGGCGCGGGCGGGAAGGCTCATGATTTCATGGTTTGCGGCACCTGGCCGCCGTGCCTCTCCAGCTCTTCGATCACCTTCCGATGCAGCCATATGTTCATCTCGGCGCTGCCGTCCTTCGCGCCCGTGTAGCCGAGCTCTTCCGCCAATTGGCCGCGCGAGGCGAGGCTGGAATCGAGATCCAGCAACTTCATGAGATCGACGATGGAGCTGTGATAATTGAGGTCGGGATTGCCCTTGGCCGCCATTTTCTCGCGCAAGACCGCCTCGACGTCGACCGGCTCCGCCGCGACCGGCGCTTCGCCCGTGACCGCGGACCAGCCGCCCTGCGCTTCGGCCGGGGCGGCGCCGGCGTCGGGCGTGGCCGGAGCCGCATGGGCCCGTCCAAAGATCGCGTCTTTTATCGAGCTGAAAATGCCCATTGCCATTCTCCCATCGTTTCGTCCGTCAGCGTCCGAGGATCTGCCCCGCGGCGCCCATAAGCTGTCCCAGCAGGTCTCCCGAGCCCGCGGGCTCCGGCTGCGCAGACCCGGCGTTGCCGCCGCCGCCGAACAGGCCCCCCAGGCCGCCCGATTGTCCGGCATTCTTCATCACATATCCCGCCGCCACCATGGCGAGGATGGGAAGCATCTTTTTCAGGAGCGACGGCTCGACGCCCGACTGGGCCGCGGCGGAGGCGGCGACCGCCCTGCTGCCGTCCTTCGATCCGAAGATCTGGCCGAGGATCTGGTTGCCCTTGCCGATTTCCGTCGGCTCGTCGGACGTCACATTGTCGAGCAGTCCGCCGCCGCCCAGGCCGCCGAGGGTCCCGAGCAGGCCGCCGAGACCGCCAAGGCCCCCGAGCGCGCCGCCGGCAGGCCCGGCCTGCGCTTCCGAAGCCGGGTTCTGGAAACCGGACAGGATGGACGGCAACAATGCCGCGGCGCCGGCCTGGGCGGTCGCGGGATCGACTCCCAATTGGCGTGAAATGGCGTCGACGGCGCCCGTCTGCTGCAGCATCTGTTCGATATTCATGGCCGTGCCTCCTGTTCGCGCCGGGCGAAATGCGCCTGCGTCTCCCGCCCGGCCGCGTCAGGCGGCCATCCGGCCCACTGCCGTCAGCTATTGTCCTCGACGGGAGCGCCCGGCCCGTTCTTCTTGATCGAATCGATTGCCGCTTGCGCCGAGGCCTTGCTGGAATAACCTTCGGTGGAGAACATCGTTTCCTGATTATATTTGAACCGGACGCGGAACTCGCCGGCCTTGTCCTTATGAATTTCGAATTTGTGTGCCATTGATCAGGCTCCCGGTGTCAGGGGGCGATGTACCCTCATGAGACGATGAACGTGATTCTGAGCGTGACCCGCCACTCGGCGACCGCATCGTCCCGGACGATGGCCTTGGTGCCCTGGATCCAGGCGCTCTCGATATTCTTGATGGTCTCGCCCGCCTTCGCGATGCCGTCGCGCACCGCGGCCTCTATGCTCTCGGTGGAGCTGGATATGATCTCGACCGTCTTGGCGACTGCCATGGGAGGCCTCCTGTGACGGTGCCAGACGCCTAATTCGGGTGGGAGTCAATCGACCCTCGGCGGGCCCGTGCCGCCGAGCGGCGAGAAGAGGTCGCGGCCCTCCCCGGGGGAGCCCGGATGATCCCCACTCAAGGGGTGGTGCCGCTTGAGGGACTCGAACCCACGACCCCATCATTACGAATGATGTGCTCTACCAGCTGAGCTAAAGCGGCGCTCCCGGGGAAGGCGGGCGTCTATCAGCGGCGGCGGGCGATGACAAGCGCGCCGGCGTTCACAAACCTTAACGGTTTTTCAACCACGTCCGGTGCAAAGCTTCACTTACTGGGGAGCACAAGGACCGCCTGATGGACAGCCTGCGGGCATTTGACGAGCAGTCGGACTATGGCGCGGACGACGGCGGCATCGAGGTGCCGCCCGAGATCGGCCTCGACGAGCGGCGCATGCACGTGCGGGCCTATAATTACTGGGTCTCGCTGCTCGACGGCCGCGCCTATCCCTCGATCAAGATGCTCGATCCGGAAGCGCTGGGCGACTTCGGGCCGAACAGTGTCCTGCTCGATTTTTCCGAAGGCGGCGACGATCCCAGGATCGCCTGGCTCGGCGACGCCCTGCGCGAGGAATGCGACCTGATCGGCGACGTCCGCCGGATTAGCGAGGTTCCGAAGCGCTCGCTCCTTTCGCGCCTCACCGACCATTATATGCAGATCATCGCCAACAAGGCGCCGATCGGCTTCGAGGCCGAGTTCATCGGGCAGCGCGGCAAAAACACCATGTACCGCGGCATATTGATGCCCTTCTCCTCGACCGGGGAGGCGATCGACTTCATCTACGGGGTGATCAACTGGAAGGAGATCGCCGACAGCGCGACCGCCTCCGCCATCGCCCACCAGGCCTCGACCGCGCTCGCCGCGGCCGCTCAGTCCGGGGCGAGCCCGGTCTGGGCCGACGGCCCCAATGCCGAGCCGCTCGAGATCGATACCCAGGTCGAAGCGACGTGGGAGGAGCCCGAGCTCGATCTCGACGCCGGCCTCGCCGATCGTCTCGGCATCGCCCGCGACAGCGCCGACGCCGCCCGCGGCGCCGACCAGCGCAGCCGCGCCGCCCTCTACCGAGCCCTCGGCCTCGCCTACGATTTCGCCCTCGCCGCCGAAGCGGACGGGGAGGGCTATGCCGAGCTGCTCGAGGACGCCGGATTGAAGGCCCAGGCGCGCGCGCCGATGACCCCGGTGGTCAAGCTCGTCTTCGGAAGCGAATATGACAAGGGACGCCTGACCGAATTCGCCGCCGCTTTGAGCTGGGCCCGCCGCGAGGCGCTTCCCGCCGGCGGCCTTCGCGAACGGCTCGAAAACGAGGGGCTCAAGGCCCTCGTCCAGGCCGAGCGCCGCGCCCGCCGCCCGGAGCCCAAGCCGGACCAGGGCGAAGCCGCCCGGGCCTCGCTCCGCGCCGTCCGTCCGCTCGGCCATGTCGACATTCCCGGCAAGGACGAGTTCGTCCTCCTCATCGCCCGCCGCGACGAAGTCGGCGGCCTCGCCGTGCTCGCGCCGGTGGCGGACGAAGCGCTGCTCGAGCGCGCGATCAGGAAAGCCGCGGCCTAGGGTCCGTACTCAATATCCGCAATGGTCGGGATCGCCCGGAGAAGGCCGCCGGCAAGGAGGGCGGTGCTGGCCGGGCTGGTAGCCCGGGCAAGCCGTCCGACGTAGCCGGCGGCCTTCTCCGGGCGACCGCGGAGCGGCGGGGCGAGGAAGGGCCCGGGCGCAGTGGCACCGGCGGGGACGAAGCGGTAGCAAAG
>JBEVDE010000454.1:0-4014 GCA_040514175.1 Allosphingosinicella sp.
ACGATATCCGTCACCTTGGCGCCGCGGGCGCGCATGGCCGTGAAGGCCGCGTGGCCGGGGGTGTCGATGAAGGTGATCTTGCCGCCGAGCGGCGAGGTCACCTGATAGGCGCCGATATGCTGCGTGATGCCGCCGGCTTCGCCGGAGACCACGTTTGTCTTGCGGATCGCATCGAGTAGCGAGGTCTTGCCGTGGTCGACGTGGCCCATGATGGTCACGACCGGCGGACGGGTGACGAGGTTCTCGTCCACGTCCGGCGTATCGAAGAGGCCTTCCTCGACATCCGATTCCGCGACGCGCTTCACCGTGTGGCCGAGCTCCTCCGCGACGAGCTGCGCGGTATCGGCGTCGATCACGTCGGTGATCTTGTGCATCTCGCCCTGCTTCATCAGGAACTTGATCACGTCCACGGCGCGCTCCGACATGCGGTTGGCGAGCTCCTGGATGGTGATCGTCTCAGGAATCGTCACCTCGCGGGCGATCTTTTCCTTCTGTTCCACCTGGCGGTGGCCCATGAGACGCTGATTGCGGCGACGGAAGGAGGCGAGCGAGCGGGTGCGCTCATCCTCGCCCGAGGTCGCGGTGGCCAGGGTCAGACGGCCGCGGCGCTTTTCCTCGCCGGGAGCGGTCTTGGGCGTCTTCGGCAGGGCCGCGGGCTTGGCCGCGACGCCGGGACGACGGATGGTGCGTGCACCCTCCTCCTCGTCCGCCACGACGGCGCGGGCCGCAACGGGAGCAACCGTGCGGACATTCGGCTTTGCCGTTTCCGGATCGGGCGCGACCGGCGCGGCAGGGCGCGCCATATGGTTCAGACTCGGCGGACGGCCGCCCATGGTGCCACCACCACTGCGTTGACCGCCATAGCCGCCCGTACGCGGACCGTCCGAGCGAGGTCCGCCCGTACGCGGGCCGTCGAAACGGCCGGCAGGACGGGGACCATCGGAACGGGGCCGGTCGGAGCCGGGCCCACGACCGGCCGGAGCCGGTGCGGAAGACTGGCGCGGGGCCTCTTCGCCCAGGCGGCGGCGGGCCTCGTCCTCGGCGCGGCGCTTGCGCTCGTCGTCCTGGCGGCGGCGCTCATCTTCCTCGCGCTTGCGGGCCTCGGCAGCTTCACGGTCTTTGGCCTCGGCGGCCTCGCGCTCGGCGCGGCGGGCATCCTCTTCGACCTGCCGCTTGCGATCTTCCTCATCGCGGCGGCGCGCATCGACGAGCGCATTCATGCGCGCATCGCGCTCCTGTTCGGAGAGCGTCTGCAACACCATGCCGCCGGAGCGGGGCGTATTCGGAGCGTTGTTGCGCTGCGGACGTCCGCCCTGAGCCGGAGTCGCCGGCTTCGGGCTCGCCGCCGCCGGCTTGGGCGCAGCGGCGGGAGCCGCGGCCTGCTGCGGCGCGGGTCTCTCGTCCTTGGCCCCGCTACCGGGACCGACAGCAGGGCGACGCTTGACCGTCTCCACCACGACCGACTTCGACCGGCCATGGGAGAAGCTTTGGCGCACCACGCCCTGTTCGACGGGTCGCTTCAGAGAAAGCGTCTTGGACGACACGTGGAGAGTCTTGTCGCCCTGGTTTTTCGTATCAGTCATTCCGCCTCAGTTCCTGCGGGTTTCAAAATCGTGGGTTCGCCGGTCCCGTTTCCGAGGCCAGTTTGATCGGCGTCGGTGCCGCGAAAAGAGCGGTAACGATGCCAGCGGTTCAGAAAGCCGTCGCTCCCAGCGCCCGCGACGAGGGCAGCATGTATCACATGTGACCGGCCTAATGCCAAATCCAATTCGTCAATCGACAATTCTTGGATGACCGGAAAGTGAGATATTGCCTCGCCGAGGCGTTTTCGCAACTGGTTCGCCAATTTTCTTCGCCCATCTTCGGCCGCTTCTGCGGCATGAATAAGGGCAACGATGGGCTTATCCGTGATGGCCGACTCGACCTTATGGAAGCCGGTGGTCACCGATCCGGCCTTGTTGGCGAGCGAAAGGCCCTGGCGCAGATCCTCCCGGAGGAGGGATTCGATGTCCGCGGCGAGGGTTTCGGAAGCCCTGGCCTCGGTCTTGAAGGCGCGGGAGAAGAGGCGACGTTTGGCCGCCTCCTCCACCTTGTCGAAACGGGCCGTGACCCAGACGCCGCGGCCCGGCAGCTTGTGCCGGAGATCGGGCACGACCTGGTTGTCGGGCCCGAGGACGAAGCGGATCAGTCCCGCGGGGCTCTGGGCCTCGCGGGTGACGATGCAAGTGCGCTCCGGTTCATGCCGCGGCACGGATGCTGACCTCGCTTCGAGCTTCGGACCCGAAAGTGGACCCCACTTTTGGGATCAATCCGAAGCTCATTCTCTTTGCCTGCGCATCGCCCGGCGCGGAAAACCGGGACCACTTTTCCGCACGATGCGCTAACCATAGCCGGTTTAGGACGGCTGAGCTTCGGTCTCGGCCTCTTCGGCCGATCCCTCAGTCTCAACGATTTCTTCCGGCTGCTCGATCCAGCCCGCCTTGACGCGGGCGGCCATAATCATGTTCTCGGCATCGGCACGGGAGATGTCGAAGCCGTCGAGGGCGCCCTTGTAGCGGGTCGCCTCCGGGCCGCGGCCCTCTGTCCAGCCGACGAGATCGTCGGTGGCGCAGCCGGCCAGGTCCTCGACCGTCTTCACGTCGTTCTCGCCGAAGGCCACCAGCATGGCCGTCGTTACGCCATCGATCTCCTTCAGGTCGTCGTCGACGCCGAGTTCCTTGCGGCGCCCCTCGTTCTCGGCCTCGATCCGGGCGAGGTATTCCTGAGCGCGGCTCTGGATCTCGGCAGCGGTGTCCTCGTCGAAGCCCTCGATGGAGGCCACTTCACCGGAATCCACATAGGCGATTTCCTCGACCGAGCGGAAGCCTTCGGAGGCGAGGAGCTGGCCCACGACCTCGTCCACGTCGAGCGCGTTCATGAACAGCTCGGTGCGCTCGGCGAATTCCTTCTGGCGGCGCTCGGATTCTTCGGCCTCGGTGAGGATGTCGATGTCCCAGCCGGTGAGCTGCGAGGCCAGACGCACGTTCTGGCCGCGGCGGCCGATGGCGAGCGAGAGCTGGTCGTCGGGCACCACCACCTCGATGCGGTCGGCCTCCTCGTCGAGCACCACTTTGACCACTTCCGCGGGCTGCAGCGCGTTGACGATGAAGGTCGCCTGATCCTGCGACCAGGGGATGATGTCGATCTTCTCGCCCTGGAGCTCGCCGACCACCGCCTGGACGCGCGAGCCGCGCATGCCGACGCAGGCGCCGACCGGGTCGATGGAGGAATCGCGCGAGATCACGGCGATCTTGGCGCGGGAGCCCGGGTCGCGGGCGACGGCCTGGACCGTGACGATGCCGTCGTAGATCTCCGGCACTTCCGAGGCGAAGAGTTTCGCCATGAATTGCGGATGCGTGCGCGACAGGAAGATCTGCGGGCCGCGGGCTTCGCGGCGCACGTCGAAGAGATAGGCGCGGATGCGGTCGCCGGGACGGAAGGTCTCGCGCGGAATGAGCTCGTCGCGGCGGATGATCGCCTCGCCGCGGCCGAGATCGACGATCACGTTGCCGTATTCGACGCGCTTGACCGAGCCGTTCACGATCTCGCCGATGCGGTCCTTGTATTCCTGGTATTGGCGGTCGCGCTCGGCGTCGCGCACCTTCTGCACGATCACCTGCTTGGCCGACTGCGCCGCGATGCGGCCGAAATCGAAGGGCGGCAGGGTGTCGGCGATCACGTCGCCCACCTGGGCCGCCGGGTTGTGGCGGGTGCGGGCCTCGGCCAGGGTGATCTCGCGGGAATCGTTCTCCACCGCGCCGTCCTCGACCACGAGGAGGTGCCGCGCCAGGCGCAGCTCACCGGTCTTGGAATTGATTTCCGCATGGATGTCGGTCTCGGCACCGTAGCGGGACCGGGCGGCCTTGGCGATGGCATCCGCCATAGCGTCGAGCACGATCTGCTTGTCGATCACCTTCTCGCGCGCGACCGCATCGGCGATCTGCAAGAGTTCAAGCCTGTTGGCACTGATAGCCA
>JBEVDE010000463.1:0-9040 GCA_040514175.1 Allosphingosinicella sp.
GGCGGCAAGCTGGTCGTCGACGTCGTCGGCGGCATTTCCGCCCCGATGGCGATCGCCGTCCCCTACATGCCCACCCCCCAGAGCGTCGACACCCCGGCCGGCTCGACCGCCGCGCTCGGCCGGCAAGTGGCCCAGGTCGTGGCGGGGGATCTTCGGGGCAGCGGCATTTTCCAGCCGATCGGCCCGGAGGGCGTGCGCGAGATCGCGTTCGGCGAAGTGACCGCGCCCGCCTACGAGGCCTGGACCGGAACCGGCGCCGCCGCCCTCGTCCAGGGCTTCGTCCGCGCCAACCCGGACGGCCAGCTCACCGTCGGCTGCTATCTCTACGACGTCGCGCTCCAGTCGGAGCTCACCCGCCAGGGCTATGTCGTGAGCCCACGCGACTGGCGGCGCGCCGCGCACAAATGCGCCGACGCCATCTATTCGCGCCTCTCCGGCGAGAGCCCCTTCTTCGACAGCCGGATCGCCTACATCGCCGAGAGCGGACCCAAGAACGCCCGGGTGAAGCGCCTCGCCATCATGGATTCGGACGGCGCCAACCACCGCTTCCTGACCAACGGCCAGTCGACCGTGCTGACCCCGCGCTTCTCGCCCGACTACAAGCAGATCGTCTATCTGAGCTATGTCGAGAAGCGCCCGCGGATCTATATTTACGACATCGGCACCGGCCGCCAGCGCATCGTCACCGAAAGCGCCAACCAGACCTTCGCGCCGCGCTTCTCCCCCGACGGGCGCTTCATCCTCTACGCCATGGCGGTGGGGGGCAATACCGACATCTACCGTATCTCCGCTTCGGGCGGGGCGCCGGTGCGGCTGACCAGCTCGCCCGGGATCGACGTCGGCGGCTCCTATTCGCCGGACGGCTCGAAGATCGTCTTCGAGAGCGACCGCTCGGGCCGCCAGCAGCTCTACGTGATGGACGCCGACGGCTCCAACCCGCGCCGGATCAGCTTCGGCGGCGGCGGCTACGCCACGCCCGAATGGAGCCCGCGCGGCGACCTTATCGCCTTCACCCGCATCGCCGGCAATTTCCGGGTCGGAGTGATGGGCCCCGACGGCTCGGGCGAGCGGCTCCTCACCGACAGCTGGCAGGACGAGGCGCCGAGCTGGTCGCCCAACGGCCGGGTCCTCCAATTCTTCCGGACCAGCCAGGGCCGCTCGGGCAAGTCGAGCGTCTGGCAGGTCGATCTCACCGGCCGCAACGAGCGCCGGATTCCCACCCCGCTGGACGGCTCGGACCCCGCCTGGGGCCCGATCCTGCCATAAGTACGAGACGAAGGAGAGCGTAAGATGAGAGCCACCCCCTGGAAAGTCGCCGCGATCGCCGCGGCCCTGGCGCTGACCGCCGGCTGCAGCAAGAAGGCGCCCAAGGAGCTTCCGCCGCCGCCGGGCGGAAGCGCCGACGCCGGCGCCACCACCGGCGAGGACGATCCCTCCGCGGGCGGGGTCGGCACCGAGGGCCTGCCCGGCTCGCGCGAGGATTTCCTGCGCTCGGTCGGGCTTGAGGGCGACCGGGTCTTCTTCGACACCGACCAATATGATCTCGACGACCGCGACCGGGCCACGCTCGACGCCCAGGCCCAATGGCTTCAGCGCAACGGCGGCGTTCGGGTCACCATCGAGGGCCATGCCGACGAGCGCGGCACCCGCGACTACAATCTGGCGCTGGGCGACCGCCGCGCCAACGCCGCCAAGAACCACCTCGTCGCCCGCGGCATCTCCGCCGGTCGGATGACGGTGATCAGCTACGGCAAGGAGCGGCCCGAGGCTTTGGGCTCCGACGAAGGCGCCTGGGCCCAGAACCGCCGGGCGGTTACGGTCGTGCCGCAATAGGGCGCCGAACGGGGGGACGGGGATGCTTTTGAGGGCAGGGGGGCTGGCGGGTCTGGTCCTGGTCGCGATGGCCGGGACGGCGCGGGCGGAGGACTGGCGGGCGGTGTCGACGAGCCACCATGATGTGGTTTTCGTCGATTCCGACAGCGTCCGGCGGCAGCCGGACGGACGAATCGTGTTTCGCGCCCGCCACCGCCTGGGCGAGAATGAATCCAACCGCGACTTCGGCTACGACCGGATCGACCTGGCGGTGACCGGCCGCTGCAAGGACCGGGCCTCCGGCGCTCGGCCGGTGAGCGGCGTTCGGAAATATTTCCTGCGCAACAAGGCTGTCGCCGCACCGGACTGGCGCGAAGAGGATCTGGCGGACGAGGGCGCCGAGCTGGTGGAGACGATCTGCCGCGGCTTCATCGGCCATCGCCGCTTCGCCGACCTCGACCGGGCCATGTCCGAATATGGCGAGCACGACAGCCTCGAACGCCTCGCCGCGTCCGTCACCGGCGAGACGGAGCTGATTGGCGTCGTGGTGCAGGGCTGGGAGATGAACGCCGTGTCGCTGTGCGGGCCGGACGCCTGCCGCGAGGAGCCTCCGGCGGAGCTTTGCTGGCTGGAGGGCAATATCAATGTGCCGGCCCCGGCCGGAGCGCCCGAATGGGTCGACGGGGGACCGCGCCGGGACAGCGCGGGCGCCGCTTTCCGTGGCCGGGTCCACCGGTCCCGCGACGGCAAGGGCTTCGGCCATATGGCGGGCTTCGCCTGCCTCGTCGAGGCGACCGGCCCGGCTCGGTTCGTCGAGGTTGCAAAGACTAGGGCGGATCAACCGCAAGCCGCCGACACCGTCGCCCGTCCGGAAGCGGCCGCCGCTCACCAGGCCTTCGTCGACACCATCAAATCCGCCGCGAGCGTCGGCCTCGCCTCCGGCCGCCGGCGCTGGGAGGTGGACGATTTCACTCCGGGGGCGGGCGGCGACGGCATCTGCTATTCGGTGCCGCGGTTCAAAGGGGCCTCTCTGGATTTCCATTCTCCCGTGCTCGGCTGGCCCGGAGTCGAGCGGATCAGCCGGGAGGGCGCGGAGGTCGTCCTGGTCAGCCGCAGCTATGACCCGGATCTTTCCTTCTACTTCCCGAGCTTCGAGACGGCGCGGGGCGCCGAGGCCTTTCTGCGCAAGCTGGCGAGCCGCGGTGTCGCCGCGATTTCGCAAAAGGGCGCGATCGTCACTTTGCGCTATTCGGGCGGCGGGCAGGAAAGCTTCCGCTTCGACGATCCGGCCGGCGCCGTCCAGGCGGCCGGACTGGCCGAACGGCTGCGCGGCCGCGAGATCGCCGAGGTGAAGACGTACGGCCGGCAGGTGACCGCCATTCCGCTGCGCCGGATCTCGCTGACCTTGCCGGACGAGGCGCTCGCCCGGCGGGTCGAGGAGCGGATGCAGGCGTTGCGCGGCGCCTGCGCCGCCGGAAAGGATGGAGGGGAATTCGGCGGAGAATGAAAGAAATTCCTCCCCTGCATTGGCAGGGGAGGGGGACCAGGCGAAGCCTGGTGGAGGGGCCTTACGAACTCCCAGAACCCCTCCACCGCGCTCCGCGCGGTCCCCCTCCCCTCGAAATCGCGGGGAGGAATTTTGTTCGGCTCACTCGTCCGCGTAGAACGCGACCCTGCGGCCTTCCGCCGAGGCCATCCCCCGATACATGCCCGGCGTGTTGAAGGCCCAGCCGGCATCGCCCTGCGGAGTGACCAGGATCACGCCGCCGCTTCCGCCCAGCGACCCGACGTCGGCGATGACCTTGTCGGCCGCCACCGTGGCGCTCTCTCCGAGCATCCGCATGCGGGCGCAGATTTCGTGGGCGACGGCGGCACGGATGAAATATTCGCCTGCGCCGGTGGCGGAGACGGCGCCGGAGCGGTCGTCGGCATAGGTGCCGGCGCCGATCAGGGGCGTGTCGCCGATCCGGCCCCAGCGCTTGCCGGTCAGGCCGCCGGTCGAAGTGGCGGCGGCGACATGGCCGTGGACGTCGACCGCGACCGCGCCGACGGTGCCGTATTTCAGCTCTTCGTCGAAATAATGGCTGTCGTCGGACCGCATGACCTCGAGCTGGCGGCGGCGCTCGGGGGTCGCGAACCATTCGGGGCCGACCTGCTCGAGGCCCTGCTCGCGCGAGAATTGGTCGGCGCCCTCGCGGCTCAGGAAGACGTGCGGGCTGTGCTCCATGACGGCGCGGGCCAAGCTGACCGGATTCTTCGTCGCGCTGACCCCGGTAACGGCGCCGGCGTCGCGGGAGCGGCCGTCCATCACCGCCGCGTCGAGCTCGTTCGTGCCCTGGTAGGTGAAGACCGCGCCCCGGCCGGCGTTGAAATGGGGGTCGTCCTCGAGGATGCAGGCGGCGCGCTCGACCGCGTCGAGGGCGCTTCCGCCAGTCGCGAGCACCGCTTCGCCCGCGGCGAGCGCCCGATCGAGCGAAGCGCGAATCTCCTGCTCCTGCCCGGGCGTCGACTGCCCCCGCTCGATCACTCCGGCGCCGCCGTGGATGACGAGCTTCCAGGGGGTTTGGGTCATTCTTCAGCTCCGTTCGGAAGGGCAACGCACGGGAGGGCCCGCCCTATCCGTGGGAGATAGGAGGAGCAAGGACGGTAGGCCCCTCGCCCGCGGAAAGCGGGAGAGGGTCTTGGCCGTCGAAAGGCCCTTGCCAAAGCTCACATCATATAATTATGATATCATCATTACAGGAGGGACAGATGACCACCGCCTTGCACGATTCTCCCAATCCCCAGGCGCTTCGCCTTTCGAGCGAGCGGCCGGCATCCGCCTTCAGCGGCTATGCGATGCTGTTCGTGCAATTACTGGCGCTCGCCGCGATCGTCGCCGGCCTCGGCCTGTTCGAGGCGAGCCCGCTGACCGGACTGGCGGCCGTCGCCGCGGGCATCGTCGTGATCGTCTTCGTCGCCGCGGGCTTCTACCTGCTCCAGCCCAACCAGGCGGCGGCGCTGCTTCTGTTCGGCGACTATAAAGGGAGCGACCGCACCGCCGGCCTCAGGTGGCGCTGGCCCTGGCTGACCCGGACCAAGATCTCCACCCGGGTCCACAACGTCACCTCCGAGCGGCTCAAGGTGAACGACCTTCGCGGCAATCCGATCGAGATCGCCACCAACGTCGTCTGGCGCGTCACCGATACCGCCCAGGCGCTTTTCGACGTCGACGATTACAACAAGTTCGTCTTCGTCCAGATCGAGAGCGCCGTCCGCGCCATCGCCGCCAAATATCCCTACGACGATATCGAGCATCAGGAGACGACCCTTCGCGGCCATGCCGACGTGGTCAGCCACGAGCTCAAGGAGGAGTTGCTGGAGCGCGTCGGGGTCGCCGGCATCACCATCGACGAGTGCCGCCTCACCCACCTCGCTTATGCGCCCGAGATCGCCCAGTCGATGCTTCGCCGCCAGCAGGCCGAAGCGGTGATCGCGGCCCGCCAGAAGATCGTCATCGGCGCCGTCTCGATGGTCGAGAATGCGCTCCAGTTGCTGTCCGAGAAGAATGTCGTCGAACTGGACGACGAGCGCCGGGCGGCGATGGTCTCGAACCTGATGGTGGTGCTCTGCTCGGAGCGCGACACCCAGCCGATCGTCAATACCGGCACGCTCTACCAATAGGTCCGCCCGATGACGCCGCCCCCGAAGAAGGCGTTCCCGCTGCGCATCGAGCCGACCCTCTGGGCCGCGCTCGAACGCGCCGCGGCGACCGACCTGAGGAGCGTCAACGCCGAGATCGAATGCCTTTTGCGCGAGGCCCTGCAGCGGCGCGGGGTCAAGCTCGCCCCGCCCGAAAAGCGCCCGCGGGGACGACCGCCCGCCGAAGGCAAGAAGTAAATTGGTTCGTTTCGGACGTGATTCCCGGTCCGGGACAGATTTCGGCCCGGCACGGGCGTAAAGTCTTCGAACCGCGCGCCGCTTTCCGCGGCGCCTGAGCGAAGGGGCTCTGAAAATGGCAATCATCACGGGTACGAGCGGCGACGACACCCTCAACGGCACCAACAGCTCCGATCAGATTTTCGGGCTGGGCGGCGACGACACCTTGTACGGCAACGGCGGCAACGACACGCTCGACGGCGGCACCGGCGCCGACACCATGTACGGCGGCACCGGCAGCGACACCTACATCGTCGACGATGCCGGCGACGTCGTGAGCGAGAATTCGGGCGAAGGGAATGATACGGTCCGGACCACGCTCGCCAGCTACGCGCTGACCGCGGACGTCGAAATCCTGCGCTTCATCGGGTCGGGCGACTTCCTCGGCGAGGGCAACGACCTCAACAATTACATCTACGGGGCCGGCGGCGGCGACGTCCTCTACGGCTATGACGGCCACGACACCCTGACCGGCAACGGCGGCGACGACAGCCTCTACGGCGGCGCCGGCCACGATTCGCTGATCGGCGGCACCGGCGCCGATTACATGGAAGGCAATGACGGCAACGACGCCTATATCGTCGACGATGCCGGCGACGCCGTCGTCGAGCTGAGCGGCGAGGGCACCAGCGACATCGTCTATTCGAACCTCACCACCTACACCTTGGCGGCCGAAGTCGAGAATCTGCAGTCGAACTCATCCAGCGCCTTCACCGGCACCGGCAACGTGCTCGACAACATCATCTGGGGCGGCAGCAGCGACGACACGCTGAGCGGCGTCGACGGCAATGACGAGCTTCGCGGCGGCGGCGGCAACGACGTCCTGGACGGCGGCAACGGCGACGATCGCCTGATCGGCAGCCAGGGCGCCGACATCTTCACGGGCGGGGCCGATTCGGACATCTTCCAGATCGACTATTGGGACAGCGGCACCGGCGTGGACGCCGACCGGATCACCGACTTCCAGACCGGGGACATTGTCGACCTCACCCTCTGGGACGCCGATTTCAACACGCCGGGCAACCAGGCCTTCACGTTCGTCGGCGGCGCCGCCTTCAGCAGCACGGCCGGCGAGCTTCGCACCTATTTCGACGGTACCGACACCTGGGTGCAGGGCGACATCACCGGCGATGCGGTCGCCGATTTCGAGATCCTCTTCGACGGGGCGGTGTCGCTCTCCGGCTCGGATTTCTGGCTCTAGGACTCGGCAAGGTCCGGCAGGGCGAGCGCCCGGCCGGACTTTCCCCCCAACTAATTGGTTCATTTCCGATCTAAAGCCCTCAATCGGAAGGATTTCGTCAACCTTCGCGCCTAACGCTCGCCCTTTGGTCGCCGCCTTTTGCGGCGCCGACAAGTGAAGGGGCTTAACATGGCATACATTCAGGGCACGAGCGCCAACGAAACCCTCACCGGAACCAGCTTCGACGACGAGATTTACGGCCTGGACAGCCACGATTTCCTTTATGGCCTCGACGGCGACGATCTGCTTGTCGGCGGCGATGGCGACGACACGCTCGACGGTGGAACAGGCGCCGACGTGATGGCCGGCGGCCAGGGCAATGACACTTATTATGTCGACGATGCCGGCGATACGGTCGTTGAATCACAGAATTTGGGCGAAACCGACATCGTCTATGTTGCGATCGACTATTTCGATGCCGGCTCCGCTCATCTGGAACAGATCCAATATGCTGGTAACGGGTCCGCAACGATCTTCGGCAGCGACAGCAACAACTTCATCGGCACCAGCACCGGCACCGATTCGCTTTACGGCGAGGGCGGCAACGATTTCCTCTTCAGCGGCGCCGGAGACGACTATCTCGAGGGCGGCGCCGGCAATGACGAGCTCGACGGGTGGCAGGGCAATGACACCATGATCGGCGGCGCCGGCGACGACGTCTACAACGTCGATACCACAAGCGACGTCGTCACCGAAAATGCGGGCGAAGGAATCGACACGGTCAAGGTCCGCAAGTCGAGCTACACCCTCCCCGCCAATGTCGAGAATGCGGACCTGCGCTATTATTCGGGGTCGATCTCGGTCACCGGCAATTCGGCCGGCAACATTTTCATCATGGGCGCCGGCGTCCAGTCGGTGAGCGGAAGCAGCGGCAACGACACCGTCTCCTACGCCTACGCCTCGGCCGCGGTCGGAATCGACCTCTGGACGATGACTCTCACCGGCGAGGCCGAAGACGATTATTTCAGCAGCATCGAGAACCTCACCGGCAGCGCCTTTGACGACGAGCTTCGAACGCTGGGCACCGTCAGCGTCATCGACGGCGGCGCCGGCGCCGACACGATGGAAGGGCGGGCGGGCAGCGACATTTATTATGTCGACAATGCCGGCGACCTCGTCATCGAAGTGGCCGGCGGCGGCGCCGACGAGGTGCGGATCCGCAACCTCGCCAGCTACACCCTTCCCGCCTATGTCGAGAAACTGACCAACACCACCAACTACATGTTCACCGGCACCGGCAACGGCCTCGCCAACGAGATCAACGGCGGCACGACGGTGGATTACCTCTCCGGCGCCGGCGGCAACGACATATTGAACGGCGGCGACGGCGACGATGAGCTTCGCGGCGACGGCGAGCACGACATATTGAACGGCGGCGCCGGCGCCGACGCCATGTACGGCGGCGAGGGCAACGACACTTTCTACGTCGACGAGACGGGCGACACCGTGACCGAGCTGGCGGGCGAAGGCACGGAGCAGGTCTACACTATTCTGACCGCCTACACGCTCAGCGCCTATGTGGAAAATCTCAGCTTCATCGGCGAGGGCGACCCCGCCCTCAACTTCACCGGAAGCGATGTCGGCAACATCATCGCCGGCCGCGGCGGCGCCGACATTTTCGACGGCCTCGACGGCGCCGACGAGCTTCTCGGCAATGCCGGCGACGACGTCCTCCACGGCGGCGGCGGCGACGACCTGCTGATCGGCGGAGCCGGGCTCGACCTGCTCTGCGGCGGCGCCGGCGGCGACCTTTTCCGCTTCTCCGACGGCGACTCCGGAACCGGGACGACGGCCGACGGAATCACCGATTTCGTCAATGTCGTCGACAAGGTCGACCTCCGCGGGATCGACGCCAACAGCGGATCGGCCGGCGATCAGGCGTTCACCTTCATCGGCGCCGCGGCCTTTTCGGGCACGGCCGGCGAGCTTCGCTACGCCTTCGACGGGACCGACACCTGGCTCCAGGGCGATGTCACCGGCGACGGCGTGGCGGATGTCGAGATCGTCTTCTTCGGCAATCTCACCCTGTTCGCGACCGACTTCTACCTCTAGGAAATCTTCCTCTCCCAC
>JBEVDE010000471.1:0-3380 GCA_040514175.1 Allosphingosinicella sp.
GCGGGGGGTGAGCCGCTGGGTGCCGCCCATGAACGGCCCGACCAGGGGCCAGCGGAATTCGGCGTCGAGCGCCCCGATCGCGCGGGCGCGCCAGCCCTCCTCGCCGCGAGAGATGATCGTGACGGGGAGCAGGGTGTCGCTGCTGTGGTAGAGGTCGCCGCGCGCATAAGCGGTGAGCAGCATCTCCTGCCCCTAGGGCGTGAGTCGGCGCCGGTCCCAGCGCGCTCCGGCGAAGGCGCGCTGTGTATCCTGGCCGCTCGTCCTCAGGATGGCGAGGCTGTTGGCCTGAAGCTCGACCTGCCCGCCCCAGACCTTGCCCGGCAGCCGCCAGCGCGCGTCGATCGCCGGCAGGGCGACGGGCTGCTGGCCGGCGACGTCGGTGACCCTGAGGCCCTGGAAGGCCCAGCCGGCGATCGAGATGTAGCTGTCGGCGGTGATCCGCTCGGCCTCGATCACCGAGCGCAGCCTCGTGTCGCGCGAGATGTCGTAGCGGCGCAGGAAGGTGCGGTCGGTGACGTAGCGGCCCGAGGCGGTGACGCTCCACACCGGGCTCAGCTGGAACCGGCCGTTGCCCTCCAGATAGGCGCGGACTCCTTCGTCCCGGACGGTGGTCGGCGCCGTGATCGGGATCCGCGATCCGTAGGTCAGATAGGCGCCGAGCGAGAAGGCGCCGAGCCCGGTCAGCTGGCGGTAGCGGCCCTCCAGCATCGGCGCCACCTCGGTATAGACGTGGGGCGTGATCGTGGCGTCGCGATTGGGCGCAAGCTTCAGATAATAAGGGGCCGACAGCTCGAAGCCGTTGCTCGAGCTGACCCTGATGTCGGGAACGAGCAGGCCGCTGCCGCCGCCCTCGCTGCCGTCGGGATGCGAGAGGAAGGGCAAAGCGACGATGCGGGCGCCGAGCAGGTTCAACGAGGCCTTTTCGTAGCGGATCCGGTTCCTGACCGGGTCGTGCACGACCTTGACCGCGTTGATCTGCCAGGTCGGATTCTTCGGGCAGCCTTTCTTGCTGACCACCGCGCAGGGCGAATAAGCAGCCCGGTAGAGGGTAGTGAAGCCGTCCTTGCGCTCGGCCCGGTCGGCGGCGAGGCGGCCGCCGTCGGCGAGGACGAGAAGCATGTTCTCGACGATTCCGTTCTTGAGGGCGTCGGTGAGGACGACGCTTTCGGCATAGACGACGTCGCCGCCCGGATTGACGACCCGGACATTGCCCTCGGCCCGGACCTCGTCGGTGGTCCGGCTCCAGGTGACCCGCTCGGCGCGCAGCCTGTTGCCTTCCGAGTTCATCCGAACGTCGCCGCTGGCGGTGACGATCTGGGCCTCGCTGTCGTAGCTCAGCTCGTCGGAGCTGAACGCCACCTCTCGCGCGCCTTCCGGCGCGGCGGCGGAGGGGTCCTCGCCGGGCGGGGGGCCGTCATCCTGCGCGAGCGCCGCGCCGGGAGCGGCGAGCAGCAGCGGCAGCGCGGTCAGGCAGATGAGATTGAGCTTCTTCACTTTCCCCGCCGCAAGAGCACGCGCGACCTTTTCGCGCCTATCGCACTGGAAGGGCGGGGCCGCAATGCGACTCGTCATTCCGGCGCAGGCCGGAATCCATGGACCGAAGCCTTTCCGGCACGGTCCGTGTTCATGGATCCCGGATCAAGTCCGGGATGACGGTCGTTGGATGCAGGGGGCGCCCCCCTTTGCAGCAGCAAAGGGAGCGCCTAGAGGCAGTCCCCAAAGCCAGGAGCAAAGCAACGCCCATGAAAATCAGCTTCGCCAGTGAGCGCCCCGCCGGCGCCTACGCGCTCGCCCTTCCGGTGTGGAGCGAGGATATGGTCGCCGACCGCCTCGCCAGCCTCGATCCGGGCTCACGCGCCGTCGCCGCCCGGGCCGCCGAGGCGCAGCGCTTCGAGCGGGAGGCGGCCTCGGTCGTCGAGACGTTCGTCGCGGAAGGCGAGGGCGCTCGCCGCCTGCTTCTGGTCGGTCTCGGCGACCGGCGCCAGGACGACGCTCTGTTCGAGAAGGTCGGCGGAGCGCTGACGGCGCGGCTTCTGACCTCGGGCGAAACCCGCCTCGTTATCGACCTTTCCGGTCTCGACCTCGACGGCGACGCCGCCGCCCGGATCGCGCTGGGCGCCGCGGCGCGGAGCTGGCGCTTCGACCGGTATCGGACCAAGCTGACCAAGAAGCAGAAGCCGACGCTCGAGGAAGTGATCGTCGTCGGCGGCGGCGAGTCGGGCTCGGCCTGGGCCGGGCGCTCGGCCCTGCTCGACGGTCTCGCCTTCACCCGCGAGCTGGTCACCGAGCCCGCCAACATCCTTTATCCCGAGACCTTCGTCGAGCGCTGCCGGGAACGGCTGGAGCCGCTCGGCATAGAGTTCGAAGTGCTCGACGAGGCGCAGATGCGCGAGCTCGGCATGGGCGCCCTGCTCGGAGTCGCCCAGGGCTCGGTGCGGCCGCCCAGGCTTCTGGCGATGCGCTGGAACGGCGCCGCCAGCCCGCACGCGCGGCCTTTGGTGCTGATCGGCAAGGGCATCACCTTCGATACGGGCGGGATCTCGATCAAGCCTGCCGCGGGCATGGAATCGATGAAGTGGGACATGGGCGGTGCCGGAGCGGTCGCCGGAACCATGCTCGCGCTTGCCACGCGCAAGGCGAAGGCGAACGTCGTCGGAATCTGCGCGCTCGCCGAGAACATGCCGGACGGCCGGGCCCAGCGCCCCGGCGACGTCGTTACCTCCATGTCGGGCCAGACGATCGAGGTGATAAACACCGACGCCGAAGGGCGGCTCGTTCTTTGCGACGCGATCACCTGGGCTCAGCGCAACCACAAGCCGGAGGTGATGATCGATCTCGCCACTCTGACCGGCGCGATGGTGATCTCGCTCGGCCACGAATATGGCGGGATGTTCTCCAACGACGATGCCCTCGCGGCGAGTCTCGCCTCCGCGGGCATGGCCACCGGCGACAAATTGTGGCGGATGCCGATGGGCGACGCCTATGACAAATTGATGGATTCCCAGATCGCCGACATGAAGAATAGCGGCGTCCGCGAAGGCGGAGCGATCACCGCCGCGACCTTCCTCGGCCGCTTCGTCGAGAATGGGGTCAAATGGGCGCATCTCGACATTGCCGGAATGGTCTGGGCCGACAAGCCCGGTCATCTGTTCGACAAGGGCGCGACCGGGTTCGGGGTTGCGCTTCTGGACCGGTACATCGCCGACAACCACGAGGGTTGAGGGCCCCGGATGCAGGTCGATTTCTACCACCTCGCTCGATCCCCGATCGAGCGGGTGCTTCCGGCCATAGGCGAGAAGGTGCTTGCGACCGGCGGCAGGCTGCTGGTCGTGGCCGGGGACGAACAGCTCGTGCGGCTCGACGATCAGCTCTGGACCTAT